>NZ_SOGI01000043.1:0-197345 GCF_004403385.1 Cryobacterium sp. TMT4-31 | reverse complement strand
AGGGCCCGCGCCGGGCGGGACTGTCCGACGCCGACGAGGTGGCCCTGCTCGCCGCCCGCGCCGCCGGCTGATGCCCCCGCGCCCGCCCGGCCGCCCGTACCAGGCGGCCGGAACCGGCGCCGGCACTAAGCTGCGGCCATGACCCCCATCAAGGATGATGACCGTCCGACCGAGGAACCCACGGTGCCTGAGCTCCTCCAGCCCGGCGAGCCACCGTTCCAGGCGCTGTTCCCGAACCTGGACCGGGTGTCCCGATCCTCCTGGCGCAAGGGAACCGTCAGCCGCCGACGGATCGGCCGCGCGACGGGGCTGCTGATCGGTGTGATCGTGGTCATCGGGACGTTGGTGGTGGGCAGCGTCATCCTCTGAGCCCCTCCAGTCTGCTGCGCCGCCGAGGCGCTCTGAGCCCCGAAAATTCACCTCACCGTGACCGGATGTTCCCCCGCCGGAAACCCGCCCGAAACGCAGCCGCCGAATTGCGCCAAAAAGTGTCCGATCGCCCTGAACGAGGGGCAGTGGCAGCGCCCGCGGCTCGATAAGCTGAGAGCGCATGACTTGCCAGGGGCGTCGAGTCTGTTTGCTGTTCATTCGTTCGGGAGGGGACGGGACGCGTCGTGCTATTCGAGGCCGCTGCACTGCTGACTGCCTCGCTCGCCCTCGTCGGGGTGGGCGGGCCCGTCCTGATGCCCGAATCCTCGCAGGTCAGCGTCTACGAGACCGTTTCGGCCCGGGTCGCGGACCGTCAGAGCGATGCGGGCGCCTCGCAGGCCTCGGCTGAGCTCGAGGTGCAGTCGGCCGCTGCCATCGACATCGACGTGGCCTCCCTCCGCACCATGACGGGGTCGAATCTGCTCGTCGGTATGTCCCAGCTCGCCGTCGCGGAGTTGAGGAGCTTCGTGGCCGATTACCCCACCCGCGTCGACTCGGTGCTGGCGACTCCGCCCGAAGCCACGGTGGTGTCGGCCTGGTGGACGCTGCTCGACTCCACCCAGCGGGCCACCCTCACCACGGCGACCCCGCGGCTGGTCGGCAACCTCGACGGCGTGCCGCTGGCGCAGCGCAGTCGCGCGAACGAGCGATACCTCAGTGAATCCCTCGCTGAGGCCAAGCGGGTCCTCGCCGGCCACTCGTCAGATGCCGAACGCTCCCTGGCCAGCGGCCGGGTTGCCGTGCTCAGCCAGGTCCAACTGGCCCTGAAACCCAGCGACGGCGGGCCCAAACGCAGCCTGATCCTGCTCGACCCCAACGGGTCGGGGCGGGCGGCGATCGCCCTGGGCAACCCGGACACCGCCGACTACATCGGCTACCTGGTACCGGGAATGAACTACCGGGTCGAGCCCGCGATGGTCAACTGGACCACCGTGGCCGACGACGTCTACCGCGAGCAGCGTGCGGTCCTGGCCGCACGCAAGAAGGCGCCGGCCGCCACCACAACCGCACCCGGCACAGCGTCCGTCACCCCGGCATCCGCCACCGGCAGCCGGCTTGTCTCGGGGTACCCGGATGCCGCGGCGACCACAGCGAAGACCGTGGCCACGATCGCCTGGATCGGCTACGAGGCGCCCGACGTGTTCTCCGTCGGCTGGCGTGACCGTGCGGTGGCCGGCGCCGCCTTCCTCGAGACCTCGTGGGCCGGCGTGCGCGCCAGCAGGGGAGCGGACCAGCCCTTCATCTCGGTGTTCGCGCATTCCTATGGTTCGACCGTCTCGCTCATGGCGCTGGCCAACGGCTCCGTGCAGGTGGACGCCCTCGTCGTGGTCGGTTCACCGGGTAGCGAAATCCAGTCCGCCGACAAGCTCGAGGTCGCCAACGGGAACGTCTTCGTCGGCAAGGCGGACTGGGACCCGGCGGTCAGCTCGGCGTTCTTCGGCAGCGATCCCGGCGCCTCCTCGTACGGTGCCAGGGCACTCGGCGTGGACGGGGCGACCGACACCGTCACCGGCGCCTGGCTCGGCGGATCCCTCGGCCACAACGACTATTTCAGGCCCGGAAGCGAGTCCCTGCACAACATGGCGCTGATCGGCACCGACAACGCGGACCTGGCAACCGACGACGACGAATAGAATTGGAGCTTCCGCTTCGATTTTCTTGGGAGTTTCATGTCTGAAATCACGGCCGAGCAGGTTGCGCATCTGGCCAACCTCGCCCGGATCGACCTCAGCTCGGCAGAAATCGATCGCCTCACGGTCGAACTCGGCCAGATCGTCGACTCTGTCGCCAGGGTCGCCGAGGTCGCGACGCCCGACGTCCCGGCGACCAGCCACCCGATGCCGCTGACGAATGTGTTCCGTGACGACGTCGTCGTGCCGTCGCTCACCGTCGACCAGGCCCTGTCCGGCGCCCCCGACCGTGCCGGCGACAAATTCCGCGTGCCCGCCATCCTGGACGAGGAGTAACAACGTGACCAGTCTTATCAACCAGACCGCCGCCGCCCTGGCCGGTCTGCTCGCCGACGGCTCGGTCAGCTCCGTCGACGTCACGCGCGCCCACCTCGACCACATCGACGCCGTCGAGCCCGATGTGCACGCGTTCCTGCACGTGGCCCGCGACGCCGCCCTGGCCACCGCCGCGAGGGTCGACGCCCGTCGCGCCGCTGGCGAGAAGCTCGGCCCGCTGGCCGGCGTTCCGATCGCCATCAAGGACGTGCTCGCCACGCACGACATGCCCACCACCTCCGGGTCGAAGATCCTTCAGGGGTGGATCCCGCCGTACGACGCCACCGTGGTTCGGCGCATCCGCGACGCCGACCTCATCCCGCTGGGCAAGACCAACATGGACGAGTTCGCGATGGGCTCCTCCACCGAACACTCCGCCTACGGCCCCACCCACAACCCGTGGGACCTTGACCGCATCCCCGGCGGCTCCGGCGGTGGCTCCGCGGCCGCCGTCGCCGCGTTCGAGGCACCGTTGGCGCTCGGCAGCGACACCGGCGGATCCATCCGTCAGCCCGCCGCCGTCACCGGTTCCGTCGGCGTCAAGCCCACCTACGGCGGCGTGTCCCGCTACGGCGCGATCGCGCTGGCCTCCTCGCTCGACCAGGTCGGCCCGGTCACCCGCACGGTGCTCGACGCCGCGCTGCTGCACGATGTGATCGGCGGGCACGACCCGCTCGACTCGACATCGCTGACGGATGCGTGGCCGTCGATGGCCGCCGCGGCCCAGGCCGGGCTGGCCGACGGTGCCCTCAAGGGGGTGCGGATCGGCGTGATCAAGGAACTCAACGGAGCGGGTTTCCAGGCCGGTGTCAAGCAGCGTTTCGAGGAGACCCTGGCCCTGCTGTCCGCGGCCGGCGCCATCGTCAGCGAGGTGAGCGCCCCGAACTTCGAGTACGCGGTCTCCGCCTACTACCTGATCCTGCCCGCCGAAGCCTCCAGCAACCTGGCCCGCTTCGACTCGGTGCGCTTCGGCATCCGGGTCAACCCGGAGGACGGCCCGCTCACCAGCGAGCGCGTCATGGCCGCCACCCGCGACGCCGGCTTCGGCGACGAGGTCAAACGCCGCATCATCCTGGGCACCTACGCCCTCAGCGCCGGCTACTACGACGCTTACTACGGCAGCGCCCAGAAGGTGCGCACGCTGATCCAGCGCGACTTCGCCGCCGCGTTCGACAAGGTCGACCTGCTCGTCTCTCCCACGGCGCCGACCACGGCGTTCAAGTTCGGCGAGAAGACCGAAGACCCGATGGCGATGTACCTCAACGACATCACCACCATCCCGGCCAACCTCGCCGGCATCCCCGGCATGAGCCTGCCGATGGGCCTCGCGCCCGAAGACGGCCTCCCGGTGGGTCTGCAGGTGATGGCGCCCGCCCGCGCGGATGCCCGTCTGTACACCTTCGGCGCCGCCGTCGAGCAGCTGCTCGAGGCACACTGGGGGCACACCCTGCTCAGCCAGGCACCCGCTCTGGCCAACATCGAAATGTTCGCAACCGAAGGGGGAGCCGTCTGATGGCGAAAGCCGAATTGATGGACTACGACAAGGCCCTCGAGCTGTTCGAGCCGGTGCTCGGCTTCGAGGTGCACGTCGAACTCAACACCAAGACCAAGATGTTCTGCGGCTGCGCCAACGAATTCGGTTCCGGTGCCAACACCAACACCTGCCCCACCTGCCTGGGCCTGCCCGGCGGGCTGCCGCAGGTGAACCGCCAGGCCATCGAGTCCTCCATCCGCCTGGGCCTGGCCCTGGGCTGCGAGATCGCCGAGACCAGCCGGTTCGCCCGCAAGAACTACTTCTACCCCGACACCGCCAAGAACTTCCAGACCTCCCAGTACGACGAGCCGATCGCCTTCAACGGCCAGCTCACCATCGAGCTGGAGAGCGGCCGCCAGGTGACCGTGGACATCGAGCGCGCGCATATGGAGGACGACGCAGGCAAGCTCACCCACATGGGTGGCGCGGCAGGACGCATCCAGGGCGCCGACTATTCACTGGTCGACTACAACCGCGGCGGCGTGCCACTGGTGGAGATCGTCACCCAGATGATCGAGGGTGGCGAAGCCGACTCGCCCGAGATCGGCAAGACCTACGTCGCCGCCATCCGCGAGATCGTCAAGGCGCTCGGCGTCTCGAACGCCCGGATGGAAGAGGGTAACGTGCGCTGCGACGCGAATGTATCCCTGCGCCCGCGCGGCTCGAACATCCTGGGCACCCGCACCGAGACCAAGAACGTCAACTCACTGCGCAGCGTCGAACGCGCCGTGCGCTACGAGATCCAGCGCCAGGCCGCGCTGCTGCACGCCGGCGGCACCATCACCCAGGAGACCCGGCACTGGCACGAGGACACCGGGGTGACCTCCGCCGGCCGGCCCAAGAGCGACGCGGACGACTACAGGTACTTCCCCGAGCCCGACCTGGTGCCCGTCGCCCCGTCGCGTGCCTGGGTCGAAGAGTTGCGCGCCACGCTGCCCGAGCCCCCCGCGGCCCGCCGCAAGCGGCTGCAGGCGGACTGGGGTTTTGTGAACCTCGAGTTCCAGGATGTGGTCAACTCCGACCTCCTCGACGTTCTGGAGGCCACCATCGCCGCCGGCGCGCCCGCTCAGTCCGCCCGCAAGTGGTGGACCGGCGAGATTGCCCGTCTGGCCAACGCCGCCGGCGTGACTGCCGAGAGCCTCGTGACCCCGGCCCAGGTGGCCGCGCTGATCGAGCTGATCACCGACGGCACCCTCACCGACCGCCTGGCCCGCCAGGTGCTCGAGGGCGTCATCGCCGGCGAGGGCACCCCCAGCGAGGTCGTCGCCAGCCGTGGACTGGCCGTCGTCAGCGACGACGGGCCGCTGATTGCGGCCATCGACGAGGCCCTCGCCGGGCAGCCCGACGTGCTCGCGAAGATCCGCGACGGCAAGGTGCAGGCCGCCGGCGCCGTCATCGGCGCGGTCATGAAGGCCATGCGCGGCCAGGCGGATGCCGCCAGGGTGCGCGAACTGGTGCTCGAACGCGCCGGCAGCGCTCCGGTGGAGTCTGCACCTTCGGAGTCGGTGGAGTAATGGCGCTCTGGAGCCGCCGGCCCGCGGACGCCCCGTCAGCCGACGGGGCGGCCGCGGTGTTCGGCGTCGGCATGCAGGTGGTGGTGCGGCTTGACCGCAGCCGCTACCCCGACTCGATGGTGGAAGACCCGATCGGGGTCATCACCGCGCCAGGCGAGCTCGTCGGCTCGGCGCTTTATGCACCCGTCGTGGGCAAGGAAGCGGTGTGGGTGGTGCACTTCGAGGAACCGTTCTACGGTCTCGACGGCACCGGCCCCCACGAGTCGGCCCGGGTGTCGCAGGGTTCGCTCGAGGCAGCTCCGGAGTCGTGATCGCCGTGGCCGACCTCAACCAGCCCGCCGAGGCCGACATCCGTCGGTGGCGGCGGTATCTGGCCGATGAACAGGCCGAGGCCGCCGTCTACCGTGATCTGGCCGGTCGGCGTTCCGGCGAGGAACGCGACATCCTCCTGGCCCTCGCCGAGGCAGAGGGCCGGCACGAAGCGCACTGGCGCCACCTGCTCGGCGAGCGGGTTGGAGCGCCCCGGAAGGGTGCGCTGCGCACCCGGGTGCTTGGCCTGCTGGCCCGCAGGTTCGGTTCCGTCTTCGTGCTCGCGCTCGCCCAACGCGCCGAGGCACGGTCGCCCTACGACGGGGACGCCGATGCCACCAGCGCCATGGCCGCAGACGAGCGTATCCACGAGGAAGTCGTTCGAGGCCTGGCCGCCCGCGGCCGCCAGCGGCTGTCCGGCACCTTCAGGGCCGCGGTCTTCGGCGTCAACGACGGTCTGGTGAGCAACCTCGCCCTGGTGCTGGGCATCGGGGCGACCGGGGTGCCCACCGCCACCATCCTCTTCACCGGCATCGCCGGCCTGCTGGCCGGAGCCCTGTCGATGGGTGCGGGGGAGTACGTGTCGGTGCGTTCCCAACGCGAGCTTCTCGAGGCATCCACCCCGAACCCGGCCACGCGCAGCGTGCTCTCACACCTGGACGAGGCCGCCAACGAACTGACCCTCGTGTACCGTGCCCAGGGCATGACGCCCGAAGACGCCGAGGTACACGCCCGTGAGGTGCTGCGCACCGTGGCGGTCGCCACCGGTGCGCTCGACGTGAGCCGGCTCGACGGCTCCACCGCCGCACTTGTCGACGAGCACGAAGCCATCGGCACCGGCATGGGCGCCGCGATCTCCAGCTTCTGCTTCTTCGCCTCCGGGGCCCTGCTGCCGGTGCTGCCGTACCTGTTCGGCATGCAGGGCGTCGCTGCGATCATCGTCGCCGCGGTCCTCGTGGGCCTCGCGCTGCTGGCCACCGGCGCAGTCGTCGGACTGCTCTCCGGCGGTCCGCCGCTGAAGCGTGCGCTGCGTCAGCTTGTGATCGGCTTCGGAGCCGCCGGGGTCACCTACCTGCTCGGACTGCTCTTCGGCACCACCGTCGCCTAGCGCCCGGCCTAGCGCCGCAACTGTTGCCGGTGCGGACAAATGGTCCCGGTGTGCCGGGCGCACTTGTCCGAACGAGCAACAGTTGATCGGCGCGGGCGGACGCGGCGGCGGCGGTCAGCGGCGGTCGTCGCGGCCGGTGAGGGCCAGCAGCCGGGACTGCAGCGGAGCGTCCTCGGGCATCGGCACCGGGGAATCGAACAGGCCACTGGCCTCCAGCGCATCCCGCTGCGGCTCGAACACCGTCCAGACCGCCTCGATCAGAGCCGGGTCCAGGGTCTCGTCGGCCGCCGTCGCCCTGGCCAGGTCCCAGGAGTGAATCGTCACGTCGGAGACCTGCTCGCGCAGGTAGTCCAGCACCGTGACGGTGTCGTAGGAGAGTTGCACCGACGCATCCGCAGACGCCGCCTGCCACGCCGCGGTGGCCAGTGAGGAGTGCGTGTGCCATTCGGCAACGAGGTCGTCCCCGAGCGGGTCGACGCGGCGCCGGGCCTGGTCCAGGGTCAGCCCGGCCAGCAGCGGCGGGATCCACTGCTGCTCCCGAACGACGTGGCGCACCAGATCACCGACGGTCCACTCCTTGTCGGGCGTCGGAGCGTTCCAATCGTCCACGGCTGCGATGCGCCGGCCGAATTCACGGTGCGCCTGTTTCTGCAGGGTGTACCAGTCGATCGACGGAGCTGCGCTGGCGGAGGTGGTGTCAAGCACAGTTTTTTCGGACAGAGTCTTTTCAAGCACAGTGGGCTCACTTCGTTGATTGTCGTGCGGCATCCGCCCAGAGGGGAAAGTCCGTGCTGGGTGCAACGACGCTCGGCCCGCGGGCATTCCGGGTCCGCCGGAAATCTCCCCGTCAGTGCGAGAAGTTCCGCCGTAGAAGCTAGGTTCGACAGAGAACACCGCCGGGCTCTGTCCTCGGCCCTACCGCGACGAGGTCCACATGCCAGCTTCCAGTGCCCCGGGTTCCATCGCCGTCATGCTGCCGCGAGACCTGCCCGCAGCGCAGTTCGTGGCTTACGCGCGCCGCGCCGAGGAACTGGGTTTCACCGAGATCTGGGTGGTGGAGGACTGCTTCTTCCGCGGGGGCATCGCCCAGGCCGCCGTGGTGCTCGCCGCCACCACGACCATAGTTGTGGGAATCGGGATCCTGCCCGCCGCAGCCCGGAACCCCGGCTTCGCGACCCTCGAGATCGCCACCCTCGCCGAACTTTTCCCGGGTCGACTGCAGGTGGGCGTCGGGCATGGCATGCCCGTCTGGATGCGGCAGACCGGCAGCTGGCCGACCAGCCCCCTGGCCATGCTCGCCGAGAACATCGACCTCATGCGTGCCCTGCTGCGCGGGGCCTCCATCACGACAGCCGGCCGCTACGTCCAGGCGGATGCCGTGGCCTTGGCCGGTCCGCCGTCCACGGTGCCGCCGATCCTGGCGGGCGTGCGCGGACCGAAGTCCTTGCACCTGGCCGGCGCCTGCGCCGACGGGGTGGTGCTGGCCGAGCCCGTCACCCCCGAATACCTCGCTGCCGCGATCGGTGCCCTCGATGCCGGCCGCGACGCTCCGCCGGAGGGCTTCGGGTTCCCCGGCCTCCGCCCCCCGTCGGCTGCCCGTCACGTGGTGGCCTACAACGCGGCCGCCGTCGACGAGGACCCCGCCGTGGCCCGCAACCTGGTGCGCCCGGCTCTTGAGTGGATCGGCGACCCCGATTGGGCCCCGCACATCACGGTGCTGCCCTTCGCGAAGGAGTTCGCCGCCCTGCGCTCGGCCAGCGCCAGCCGGGCTGACTTCGCGGCAGCGATGCCCGAGAGCTGGGTCGATCAGCTCGCGGTGGTCGGCACCGCCGCATCCGCTCGCCGCCGCATCGATGAGCTGCACACCGCCGGAGCCACGAGCGTTGTCCTCATCCCGGCCGGTCCCGACCCTGTGAAAGCGCTGGAGTCGCTGGCCACGGTCCTGTCGGTCCGGGCTGGTGCCGCCTAGGCTGACACCAAAGCGAAGGAGCAGACTCATGGGATTCCTCGATCGCCTCCTGGGCCGACCCGAACAACCGGAGCCGACCCGCACCGCGCCGGCCCCGCAGCGCACCGACGACGAGATCGCCGTGGAACGCTACAGGTACCTCTTGCGCACCGCACCGCCGGAGACCATTGAACAAGTGCACACCGAAGCGTTCAGCAAGCTCACCGACGAGCAGCGCGACCTGCTCTTCCAGCAGCTGACCGAGAACGCGATGGAGGGTGAGCGCCCGGCGAACGCCGAACCGGCCACCCTGGCCAAGTCCGCCACCCGGGCCGAACTCCGCCAGCCGGGCACCCTGGACCGGGTCTTCGGCGGCGACCAGGCCGGCGGCCGGCAGGGCCCCGGCTTCGGCAGCATGCTCGGCGCTTCCCTGCTCGGTACCGTGGCCGGCTACGTTGTCGGCTCGGCGCTGGTGGGCGCGTTCCTGCCCGATATGGGCGGCGAGGCGGATGCGGCCGGTGACGCCGGCACCGACTCGGGCGCCGAGACCACGGCGGACTCAGGCGATTCCGGCGGCGATTTCGGTGGTGACTCCGGCGGCGGTTTCGGTGGCGACTCCGGCGGATTCGGCGATTTCGGCGGCGGTGGAGATTTCGGCGGTTTCTAGCTCGATGCCGACCCCTCCTGCCTGTACTCTCGAAGGTAGCTTCGAGTTGGTTCCGGCCGGAGCGGCAGAAGGGTGTGGTGCGGCGTGAGCAGGCAGGATGGCAGCGACCGGCAGACCACCGGCGCCGATGTCGACGACACGACCGCCACCATGCTGCACATAGACATGGATGCGTTCTTCGCGTCCGTCGAGTTGCTCGACCACCCCGAACTCGTGCACCTCCCCGTCGTCATCGGCCACCGCTCCGGTCGGTCCGTGGTGACAGCGGCCAATTACGTCGCCCGCAAGTACGGGGTCAACTCGGCTATGCCGATGGCCATCGCCCTGCGCCGCTGCCCGGCCGCCATCGTGCTCGAGCCGCACATGGGCCGGTACGTGGAGGTGTCCCGCCAGGTGATGGGCATTTTCACCGACATGACGCCGATGGTCGAGCCGCTCAGCATCGACGAGGCGTTCCTGGATGTCGCGGGCGCCCGGCGTGTGCACGGTTCACCCGCCGAGATCGGGCGGAAGATCCGCGCCCGTGTGTTCGCCGAGACCGGACTCACCTGCTCGGTCGGCGCCGCGTCGACTAAATTCGTGGCCAAGCTGGCCTCCGGACGGGCCAAGCCCGACGGGCTGCTGGTGATCCCCGCGGAGGACACCATCGCTTTCCTGCATCCGCTGCCCGTCGGCGCCCTCTGGGGGGTGGGCGCCAGCACCGAACAGGTGCTGCTCGGGCTCGGGCTGCGGCACGTGAGCGATATCGCGCACGCCCCCCTCGAGATGCTGCAGCGTGCCGTCGGCGTCGCCAGCGCGCACAAACTGCACGATCTGTCCTGGGGCATCGACCCGCGCACGATCAACCTCGAACGCGAGGAGAAAAGCGTCGGCCACGAGGTGACCTTCGAACATGACGTCACCGATGTCGCCCGGTTGCGCAGCGAACTCCTGCGCCAAGCGGATGCGGTGGCCGCCAAGCTGCGCGGCAACGGCCTCGTCGCACGGACTGTGGTGCTCAAGCTCCGCTACGCCGACTTCAGCACGGTGACCCGGTCGCGCACCCTGGCCGAGCCCACCAACGTGGGCCGGCGGATATACGAGGAGGTCACCGCGAGCTTCGACGTGCTCGCGGCCCGCGGCATCCGGGTGCGCCTGATCGGAGTGCGGGCCGAGCAACTCGGCTCCGGCGATGGTGCCGGCATGGGCCTGTGGGACGATGACGACGACTGGCGGGAAGCCGAACTGGCCGTGGACACCGTCACCGCCCGGTTCGGCCGGGGGATCGTGCGGCCGGCCTCGCAGCTGGGCGGCGGAAGTGCTCCGAAGCGTGATGTCCATCCGTTCGGAACACCGAACGCCGGGACGCCGCAGGGAGAGGGGGAGTAGCCTCTCACCATGACTAATCTCGCCTTGAAGCTCGCAGAAAACGCTCGATCCATCGGCGTCAGGTCGGCCTACGGAGACCCCGTGCAGATCGAGGGCGTCACGATCGTTCCGGTGGCCCTGGTGCAGTACGGCTTTGGCGGTGGCGGCGAAGGTGACGAGTCCGCGGCGGCCGGCGGTGGCGGCGGTGGCATGGCCATCCCGATCGGCGCTTACGTTAAGTCCGGCGGAGCGGCCCGCTTCGAACCGAATGTGATTTCGCTGCTGGCCGTCGGCATCCCCTTCGTCTGGGTCGCCGGCAAGGCCATCGCGCGCATCATCCGCGCGCTCAAGCGCTAGCACTAGCAGCGAGATCCTCGCGCGCAGAAATTGTCGCGCGACGCCTTGCATTGCCCGGATGCGCCCGGGGAGTTCTATACTCGAAGCTGAACACGGGAGTCCGGTGAACCGGGCTGAGAGGAAGCTACTTCAGCTTCGACCGTCGAACCTGATCTGGATCATGCCAGCGCAGGGAGGCTTCTCAATCCCGTGCCCAGTATTCCTCTACGGAAAGGGCACGTACAGTGCACGCGTCAATCAACACCCAGCCTTCCAGGACTTCGTCCGCCACCTCTCTCTCCACGTCGCGGAAACCGCGGGTGCTGAAATGGCGGGTCGTCGACATCGTCGTGGCCAGCGTCATCGGCGTCGCCAGCGGCGTGATCTTCTGGGCATGGGGCCTGGCCTGGTCGCCGCTGAGCGCCCTCCTGGCCTTCACCCCCGGGCTCGAAGGACTCCTGGCCGGCGGCTGGCTGTTCGCCGGGGTGCTCGGCGGACTCATCATCCGCAAGCCCGGTGCGGCCGTCTACACCGAGGTCGTCGCCGCCGTCGTCTCGATGCTCATCGGCACCCAGTGGGGCTTCTCCACCCTGATCTGGGGTGTCGTCGAGGGGCTGGGCGCGGAGATCGTGCTGGCCCTGTTCTTGTACGCCAACTGGCGCCTGGGCGTGGCCCTCCTGGCCGGCGCCGGCGCGGGCATCGCCGTTGGTCTGCTCGACACCACCTTCACCAGCTACGCGGCCCTCGACATCGGCCCCAAGATCGTCTACCTGGTTTCCGCCGTCGTCTCCGGCACCGTGCTCGCCGGGCTGCTGTCCTGGCTGGCGGTGCGCGGACTCGCCCGCACCGGCGCGCTGAGCCGGTTCGCCGCCGGCCGCGAATCGGGCCCGACCGACCGGGTCGACACCCAGCCTGCCCGGTGACCCGCACCGGATGCCCGCTCCGCGTCGCCGAGGCCCGGCCGTGACCGGCGCCAGGGTCACGGCCTCCGGCTGGGGCTGGCGGCACGCCGGCCGGTCCCGCCCCGCGGTCTCCGGGCTCGATCTCGACATCCGCCCGGGGGAGCGGGTGCTCGTGCTCGGACCCAGCGGAGCCGGCAAGAGCACGCTGATGCACGCCCTCGCCGGTGTGCTCGGCGATGACGAGGACGGCGACGAGACCGGCGAACTCCTCATCGACGGCCGCCGCCCCAGCGCGTCCCGCGGCCGGGTGGGCCTCGTGCTGCAGGACCCGGACTCGCAGGTCGTGCTTGCGAGGGTGGGCGACGACGTCGCCTTCGGCTGTGAGAACCGCGCCGTTCCGCGCGCCGAAATCTGGCCCCGGGTCGGTCGGGCCCTCGCGGACGTGGGCCTGGACCTGCCTCTGCGGCACCCGACCAGCGCGCTCAGCGGCGGCCAGAAGCAGCGCCTGGCCCTGGCCGGGGTGCTCGCCATGCGCCCGGGCCTGGTGCTGCTGGACGAACCCACCGCCAACCTCGACCCTGACGGTGTCGTCGAGGTGCGCGACGCCGTGCTGCGCTCCGTGGAGGCGTCGGGTGCGACCCTCATCGTGATCGAGCACCGCGTCGCGGTCTGGCAGCACGTCGTGGACCGCATCGTGGTGCTCGACCCGGCCGGCGGCATCCTCGCCGACGGACCCACCGACAGCGTGCTCAGCGCCGAAGGGGAGCGGCTCGCCGCCGCCGGAGTGTGGATACCCAGGTTCCCACCCGCGACGCCCGACCGGCGCCCCCGCTCCGACGGTCCCGGCGCGGAAGTCCTGCTCAGCGCCGATGACCTCGCCGTCGGACGGGTGCCGTTCGCCCGCAAACAGGCCGTCGTCGTCGCACACGGCCTCGACCTCGCCCTGCGCGCCGGCACGGCCACGGCTCTCACCGGACCCAACGGCACCGGCAAGTCGACTTTCGCGCTCACCCTGGCCGGGCTTCTGGCCCCCGCGGGCGGGCGGTTGACCGCAACGGATGCCCTCGCCGGGGGACTCGGGCCGGCCCCGCACCGATGGCGCTCCCGCGACCTGCTGGCGCGCATCGGCACCGTCTTCCAGGACCCCGAGCACCAGTTCCTCGCCGGGACCGTGCGTGCCGAGCTCACCATCGGCCCCCGCGCCCTCGGCCTGGGCGGGGCCGAGCAAACTGAGCGAGTGGACGCGCTGCTGCACAGACTGCGGCTGGACCGTCTCGCCGACGCCAACCCGTTCACCCTGTCCGGCGGCGAGAAGCGCCGGCTGTCCGTGGCGACGGTGCTGGCGACCCGGCCCCGGCTGCTCGTCCTCGACGAACCCACCTTCGGGCAGGACTCCCGCACCTGGGCCGAGCTGGTGCGCCTCCTCGCCGAACTGCTGGACACCGGCACCGCCGTCCTGGCGGTCACGCACGATGAGCAGTTCGTGGCCGCGCTGGCGGATGCGCGCCTCACCCTGGTGCCTGGAACCGGGCCGGCGAGTGGCCGCAGCGTGACCGCCGGGCTGCGCGCGCCCGCCGGAAGGGAGGCGTCGTGAGCCTGATGACGCCGGAGATCCGGCCCAGTGCGATCGCTGGAGTGAACCCGGTCGCCAAGCTCGCCGTGGCGCTGGTGATCAGCTGCGCCCTGATGCTGTCCATCGATTGGGTCTCGGCCGCCGTCGCCCTCGCACTCGAGGCTGTGCTGCTGGCCTGGTGCGGGCTGAGCGCCCGCCAGTTCTGGCTGCGCACCGCACCGGTGTGGATCGCGGTTCCCTTCGCCGTGCTCACCACGGTGCTCTACGGACAGGACTCCGGCGCCGTGCTGTTCAGCGCCGGCTTCGTATCGGTGACCGAGGGGTCCGTGGCCCTGGCCCTCGCGATCGGGTTGCGGATCTTGGCCATCGGCATCCCCGGGATCGTGCTGTTGGCCACCACCGATCCCACCGACCTCGGTGACGGCCTCGCGCAGGTGCTGCGCCTGCCGGCCCGGTTCGTGCTCGGCGCCCTGGCCGGGCTGCGCCTGGTGGGCATGTTCATCGACGACTGGCACTCCCTGGCCCTGGCCAGGCGGGCCCGCGGGGTGGGCGACGGCGGCGGCCTGCGCGGCCGCGCCCGCCGGTTCGGCGGACTCGCCTTCGCTCTGCTGGTTCTTTCGGTGCGACGGGGCAGCAAACTCGCCACGGCCATGGAGGCCCGGGGTTTCGGCAGCGACGAACCGCGCACCTGGGCCAGGGAATCGGTCTTCGGAGTGCGTGACACACTGGTCGTCCTGATCGGGGCTGCCATCGCCGCCGCGGCGATCTCGGCAGCCGTTCTGGCGGGGACGTGGCATTTTGTGCTCGCCTGACCTGGTCGCACCGGTGCTCGCCGCCATCAGGGCGCTGAACCGCAATCCGGTCGGCGACCGGGCCGTGATCCTCATCGACGGTCCCAGCGGCGCGGGCAAGAGCACCCTCGCTGACGCCGTGCTGGCCGCCTGGCCGGGACCGGTGGCGCCGACACTGGTGCGCCTCGATGACATCTACCCGGGCTGGGGCGGCCTGGACGCCGCCGTCGACCAGGTCGGCCGGCTGGTGCTCGGCGCCCGGCACGCCGGCCGACCAGCCGCCTGGCAGCGGTACGACTGGGCGGGGGCGGTCCCGGCCGAATGGCATAGCGTCGACCCCGACCGGCCGCTCGTGATCGAGGGCTGCGGTGCCCTGGCCCGGGCGCATGCCTCCCTGAGCGACGTCAGGGTGTGGCTGGATGCCGACGACGGCATCCGCAAGCGGCGGGCGTTGGCCCGTGACGGCGGCGGGTTCGAGGCGCACTGGGACCAGTGGCAGCACGACTGGGAGGCCTACCGAGCCAGGGAGCAGCCCCAACTATCGGCCGGCGTCAGTCTCACGGGCACCCCGCCTGGGCTTGGGCGCTCCGGCGGCGCCTGAGGCGAAAACCGGGCCTGAGCAGTAAGTTGGGGTCATGACTACCCCGCAGAGTGAGAACACCGAGTACACCGTGGAATTCGTGGACGGTCCCCTCGAGGGCCAGACCGACAGCCGCGTGCTCCTGCACGGCAAGCACGACGCCCGGATCAGCATGGTCGCCGCCGTCGACAGCATGGAATCGCTGTTCTGGTACGACGAGGTCGACAGTCGAGAGGTGCAGGGCAAGCTGCACGTGCGCTACGCCTTCGACTCGTCGGACAGCGATCCCGTCGAATCTGACGACGCTCCGGTCTGAACCGGTTACGCCCACCCGCTGACGCCCACCCGCTGACTACCAGCTGGCGACGAGGGCGCTGACCACGGGGACCGGGTGCAGCAGGCGCCAGCCCGGACCCGGGTCGGTCAGACTGCTGTCGAGCTCCAACGTCGACGAGACGCTCTCCCCGAACGCATCCACCGTGACCCGGCCGATCTTGGCTCCCGCACGCCCCGTCGTGACGTCGTCGAGCGTCACGACAGGGTCGGTGCCGGCGGCGGCCTGCCAGCCGAAGCGGGTCTTGGGGGTGGCGACGACGGCATCGGCCGAATCGCCCCACGCCGTCGTGAGGGTCGCGTATCCGTCACCCTCCGCCAGGATCGGAAGCTCCGTGACCCCCGCCCGCGCCGAGGCCATCAGGGCCGTCAGGTCGGCCGTGAGGGTGTCGTAGTCCGGTTCGCCCAGGAAGGCACCCGCGAAGGTGAAGGCCTTCTCGCCGGCGACGACGGTGCCGGTGAACAGGAAGCAGACCCCGCCGGATTCGGTGTAGCTGCGCGAGATACCGGTGATCCCCTCTTCGGGCAGATACTCCGTGGTGTTCCTGACGCCGCGCTGGCCGACCAGAGCGGATGCCGGCTGCGCGATGATGTCCGCGACCACGGGGTTCGTCGCGGCCAGGCCCGCGACGCGCGCCAAGTCGGTGCCGGTCCCGGCGCTGCCGTCGAGGAGGCCGTTGGCGTCGACCACCGTGGTGTTCGGCATGCCGTTGGCGGCCAGCCAGGCGTTGGCGGCGATGAGGTAGGCGTCGACGGAGCCGAACGCCCAGCGGGCCAGGGTGTCGGCGTGGTTATTGCTGGAGCCGAGGATCATGGCCTGCAGCATCTCGCGCTCGGTCCAGCTCTCGCCGGGAAACACGATGACGGTGCGGGCATCCTGGGCCGTGTAGTCGAGGTAATCCTGGTAGTCGGCGGTGACCAAGGAGTAGGCCGGTCCGGGTTCGCCGGCCGCGAGGGGCTTGGCGTCCAGCACGACGAGGGCCGTGATGATCTTGGCGGCGGATGCCATCGGCACCGGGTCGCTGCCGCCGCCGATGGCAATGGTGTCCACGCCGAGCGTCGCGGGTGCGGGCTCGACGGGGTCGCCGCCGGTCGCGGTGTCGTTCGTCGCGGTGTCGTCCGTAGCGGTGTCGTCCACCGCGGTGACGGCGAGCAGCCCACTGGAGCCGGCGGCGGGCAGCACCGGGGTGGACGCCGGCACGGCACTGTTCGGAGCGGTGACGGTGACCGTGGCGCTGGGCAGCGGGCCGAGCAACGTGGCCGGCCCATACACCCCGATCATCAAGATCACGAGAGTTCCTACCGAGATACCGAGGACACGGCCAGGTCGAAATCTACTCATGGTTCAGGGTAGCCGACCGCGCTCAGGCTGCGGCTCACGCCCAACCCAGCTCGTGCAGCCTGTCGTCGTCGATGCCGTAGAAATGCGCGATCTCGTGAACGAGGGTCACGTGAACCTCGTCGCGCAGCTCGTCCAGATCCTCGACGATGGCCAGCAGCGGTTCGCGGAACAGAATGATGCGGTCGGGCATCTCACCGAAACCGTACTGGCCGCGTTCGGTGAGGGCGACGCCGTCGTAGAGGCCCAGGGTGTCCAGGGTGCCGTCCTCTGGACGGTCCTCGACGACGAAGATCACGTTCTCGAGGCCGTCGACCATGTCGTCGGGGAGCAGATCGAGCTGATCGATGACGAGTCGTTCGAAGTCGTCGTGGCTGAGCGTGAGCATCCACTCAGCATGCCATGTGGCGCACGCAAAAAGTCCCGGCCTGTTGGGCCGGGACTTCTTGTTTCATTGGGGTGAGTAACGGGGCTTGAACCCGCGACCTCCTGGACCACAACCAGGCGCTCTACCAGCTGAGCTATACCCACCAAGTGCCGCTCCGCTTTCTCAAGCGAAGGCAACTCAAGAATTCTATTACACGTTTTGGGTGAAGATGTTCACAACGGCCGTTGCGTGCGATTTTGCTTCCGCACTCGTGGGTCCGGGGTCGGCCACGAACACGCTCTTGCGGTAGTAGGCGAGCTCACGGATGGACTCGAGGATGTCGGCGAGGGCGCGGTGGCCGCCGTCCTTGGCGGGTGCGTTGAAGTAAGCCCGCGGGAACCAGCGGTGGGCGAGTTCCTTGATCGAGGACACGTCGACGTTGCGGTAGTGCAACTGCTTGTCCAGGCGCGGCATGTACCGGGTCAGGAACGCCCGGTCGGTGCCGATCGAGTTTCCGGCCAGGGGCGCGCGCTGGTCTTCGGGGACGAAACGCAGGACGTACTCGAGCACCTGGTACTCAGCCTCGGCCACACTCACGCCGTTGGGGATCTCCTCGATCAGGCCGGAGGAGGTGTGCATGTTGCGCACGAAGTCGCCCATGTTCGCCAGGGCGGAGGCGTCGGGCTTGATCACGATGTCGAGGCCGGGGTCGAGAATGTTGAGGTCGAAGTCGGTGACGACCACCGCAATCTCCACCAATTCGTCATTGTTGATGTCGAGCCCGGTCATTTCACAATCGATCCATACCAACCGGTCACTGCTGTTTGTCATGGGGCGAGTCTAGCGGTGGGCCCCGACGCGGCTCCCTGATCGGCTCGCCGCCCGGCGCTCGTAGACTGATGACGATGCTTACAACACTCGCCATCCTGCTTCTGCTCAACGCCGTCTGGAACGTCGTGGTCTGGCCGCGCTTCTACAAGAGGGTCAGTCAGGACGGCAGGGCGCGGGATGAGTCCGGCAAGCCGACGTCGTTCCTGATCGTGCACGCGGTGCTGGTCGGGGTGTCGCTGCTGCTGGCCGCGGTTTCCGCGGTTGTGGCCGTTCTCGCCTTGGTCAACGGTTAGGAGCCGTCATGGAACTCATTTTCTTCTCCTCGGCATTCTGTGAGCCGTGCCTGCAGACCCGCGCCGTTCTGGCCGAGGTCGAACGGCTGGTGCCGGCCGCCACGGTGCGCGAGCTCGATGTGGCGCACGACAATGCCGAGGCCGAGGCCGCCGGAATCCGCAACACCCCCACGATCATCGTGCAGAACGCCGCCGGCGACGAGGTGTTCCGCGCCACGGGCGTTCCGACCCTCGCTCAGGTGCTCGTCGCAACGGCCAAGGCACTCTGAACGCGCCGCCGCGGGGGCAGCGGTCCGGACTGCGGTATCGTTGAAGCGCTATGCGCCCCCGTAGCTCAGGGGATAGAGCAGGAGCCTTCTAATCTCTTTGTCGCAGGTTCGAATCCTGCCGGGGGCACAGCACAACCCCGCCGGTCCTGCCGGCGGGGTTGGTTTTTTCTGGGCGGCGGGACTCAGGCCTTCTGCACCGTGATGGTCCATGCCGCGCTGCCGACCCTGTCGAAGTTCGTCACGGGGTAGCCGGCCTCCGCCGCCCACCGCGGCAGTGCATCCGTCGCCTGGGTGCAGTCGAAGTTGATCACCAGCTCGTCGCCGATCGCCAGCAGGGCGATGTCTTCCTTGGCCTCCACGAGGGGGAACGGGCAGACCTGGCCGTCGGTTTCGAGAACGTGCTGAGCCATGATGGTTGTCTCCTTGCTGATCGGAACGGGGTGCTGCTAGGAAGTGGAGCGATCACCGGACCGTCACGAGCGCACCGATGCAGGTGCGGGCGCGGCGGGCGCGGATGCCTGGCCGGCGGCCGCCAGCCGGGCCTTGGACGGTCCCGTGATGAACAGCCGGGTCGCAGCGCCCACTCCCACGATCATGAACCCGAACGCCACCCAGCCCTGCAGCTGGAAGGTGGCGGTGTTGACCATCGCGTTACCGATGGTGCAGCCGCCGGCCAGGCTGGCGCCGATGCCCATCAGCGCACCGCCGCCGATGCTGCGCACAGTGGTGAGCGCATCGGGAATCCGCACCCGGAATTCGCCGCTGGCCTTCGCGGCGATGAAGGAGCCCAGCAGGATGCCGATGACGAGGTAGACGCCCCAGTCGATCACTTCGGCGTCGCCGGCGACGAGGTAGTTGACGATGTTCGACGAGGGGCCCGTGATGCCCAGGCCCGCCTCGCGGCCGGTTGCCCAGCTGAGCGGCCACGCCACAATGGCGAGGACTCCGATGACCAGGGCGGTGCTGAAGGCGCCCCACTGCTTCTCGAAGAGTAGGTGGGCGATGCCCGTCCTGCGAGCGGGCAGGGTGGCCATCGGTGCGGCCGGACGGCGACGCAGGTGGTGGCGGGCCAGTGCGGCCACGGCCACGGCGAGAACCGCCACGAGGAGCCATGGTGACACGCCGAGGAGGCCGTGCACCGTGGACGCCTCGACGGTGACGCCGCGGGCGGCCGTAACGGCGGGGGCGAGCGCACCGGTCTTGGACACGGCGGAAAACAGAGCGTAGAAGATCAGGGCCAGCCAGCTGCCCACCAGGCCCTCACCGGCGCGGTAGTACGTTCCCGTCGCGCAACCGCCGGCCAGAACGATGGCAAAGCCGAAGATGAAGGCTCCGCCGATGGTGGAGAGCCATGGGAACGGGCTGGAAGAAAGCGAGATGACGCCCAGGGCGTCGAGGGTGAAAACCCCCACGCTCTGCACGGCGATGACGATGAGGAACGCGGTGAGCCATCTCGTGTTGCCCGTGACCCACAGGTCCCGGAACGCCCCCGTGACACAGAACCGCCCCCGCTGCATGACAAATCCGAGGGCTATCCCCACGAGCAATCCGGTGACCAGCATGCAGCTTCCCCATTCGTTTCACCTCCGACGTGATGTCGGAAGCACCTCCGACGCTACGAGTTCGGCCGAGCGGCTCGGTCCAATGAGTCGCCGTGTGACCGGGCGGATGTGCAGGCGTCCTTCAGACATCCGCCCGCCGCGACTTGATAGATTCGTCAGATGCGAGAACAACAGGTGCGAATCATCAAGGAACTGCACGTGACCCCGGTCATCGACCCGGCCGCCGAGATTCGGCGGCGCATCGACTTCCTCAAGGACTACCTGCTTGCCAGCGGGGCGAAGGGGCTGATCCTCGGGATCAGCGGGGGACAGGACTCGTCCTTGGCCGGGCGTCTGTGCCAGCTGGCGATCGAAGAGCTCACCGTCGAGGGGCATGCCCTCCGGTTCGTGCCGGTGCGCCTGCCGTACGCGGTGCAGCGCGACGAGGACGACGCCCAACTCGCCCTGGAGTTCATTAATCCTGACTCGAACCTCACGTTCAACATCCAGCGTGCGGTGGATGGCTTCGAAGCCGAATTCGCCGTCAGCACCGGTACCCCGATGCCGGACTTCGACAAGGGCAACGTCAAGGCGCGCGCCCGGATGATCGCGCAGTACGCTCTCGCCGGCGCCCAGGGCCTGCTCGTGGTCGGCACCGACCATGCGGCGGAGGCGGTCACCGGGTTCTTCACCAAGTTCGGTGACGGCGGCGCGGATCTGCTGCCGCTGACCGGTCTGACCAAGCGCCAGGGCCGGCAGTTGCTGATGGCGCTCGGCGCCCCGGAGCAGCTCTACCTGAAGGCCCCGACCGCTGACCTGCTCGACGACAACCCCGGACAGACCGACGAGGCGAACCTGGGAATGCAATACGAGCACATCGACGACTTCCTCGAGGGCAAGCCCGTAGCGGACCACGTCGCCGAGGCCATTGAGCGGCGCTACCTGCGCACCGAGCACAAGCGCCAGGTGCCGGCATCCCTGTTCGACGACTGGTGGAAGTAGTCCGATCCGGCCCGCCGGTCCGCCGCTCTGTGAGCCGCAGCCTGGCAGCGAAAAACGCCGGTCCGCGTGAGCGGACCGGCGTTTTTCTGGATAGCGGGAACTAGGGGTGCGGCAGCGGCGCTGGACGCACTTCGAGGGCCTGAACGTCGTCCAGGAGGCGCTGGGTCTCCGTAGACGGAGACGCGGCCGGCGACGACACGGCCCCGGGGGGAGCCGCAGCGGGGACATAGCCGAGCGGCTGCGCGGTCGGAGCCTGTGCCGGTGCGGCGGGGGTCGCGAACTGGTCGTGGTGCTGCTGCGCCACCCAGGCATCCTGCTCGGCCAGGAGGCTCTTCTCGGTGGAGGTGTTCTGCGACTTCCAACGCTCGAGGTCGCCCTGGAAGATCTTGCGGGCCCGGGACGGCTTGTTCTGCCAGTCGATGAGGCGGTCGCGGAATTCCACGAGGGCCGGCTCGAGCTGGTAGCCGAAGGTGGCCGAGGTGCGCTTGAGCTCGGCGAGCTGGTGCGCTGCCCAGTCCGCCGCGACGCTCGATCCCTTGATCGGCAGCAGCCGGATCTGGATGTCGGCCATGCCAACGGCACGGTCGTTCATCACCTGCTCCTGCGGGGTGAGCGAGTTCCACACGGATGCCTCGGTCGCGGCATCCACGATCGATCCGATGGCCGCGGCCCGCAGCTCGCGATCGTGCTGGGCGAGCAGGCGCTTGATGGCCCCGCGTGCGATCCAGGCCGCCAGAAGGCTGGCCACGATAATGGCGACGATCAGCACGATTGCGCTGAAAATCATGGGCTGGTTCCTGGTCGCTGTGAGCCAGGTTACGAAATCATTCCACCACTGCATGTGCGGAACGCTACCTCGTGGGCCGGCGCATCCTAGGGAACCGTGGCGGCGTGGCCGATACGCGGTGTCAAACCGAGACTCCGGCGCGGTCAGGCCGTCCGGCCGGCCGACGCGCTGGTCGACCGCTCGAGGGCGTCGCGACTGAGCATTGCGGCACCCGCCACGGCGGAGGGCATGGCCACGATTGCGAAGAACGGCACGAGGAACAGCAGGTAGGACGCCGCTCCGAAGCCCAGCGCGATGCCGCGTCGCGTGCGCAGGGCGCGACGACGTTCGCGCACAGTGAACCCCCGAGCGTCGAAGGCGAATCCGGTGAGCTCGACCGCCAGCAACCAGCCGCCCAACAGGGCGCCGAGCACCGCCACCATGATCGGCCCCACCAACGGAATGAAGCCACAGGCCAACAGGAGCAGGCCCACACCGACGGCGGGGATCAGGAGCCGGAGGCCGTCGCCGATGGCACGGCCCAGGGATCCCCAGAAGCCGCGCTCCGGTGCGGTGGGTGGGTTGCCGAGGTTGGTCTCGACGGCGCGCCAGATGCGTTCGTAGAACGGGTCGCCGACGATCAGGGTCACGGCAGTGAACGTGTAGACCACGAAGAGGGCGGCCACGAGCACGAAGACCAGCGCTGCAGCCACCCGCGTCGTGAGGATGACGGGCTCGGCCCAGCCGTCGGCGAACGGGGTCGCCCACGTGACGATCGAGGTGAGGTTGACGAGCAGAAGCACGATGCCGACGAGGTACACGGCACCGACCGCCACCGCCGGCAGCGCGCCGAGCAGCATCAGCTTCGGGGAGGTGATCCACATGCCGAAACCACGACCCAGGTACCCCACCCCCGCCAGGAGGTCGGGAACCAGCCCCTGCCGGGCCGGAACTGGGGGGACGGGAGTGGGCTGGGGCAACATCGTTTCAGCGTACCGGGGTGGGTACGGCGGAGTCAGCGAAAGCAGTCAGCCGCGTCATCGATGCGCCAGAAGGCACCGAGCTCGATGCGCCTGGTGGGCATCACCAGGCGCCGGGCGAGGTACCGCTCGCCGTCGGCGTGCGTCTCACGCTCGATGTGCCCCAGTACCGCGCCGGACCGGTCGACGACCCGCCACAGCCCGTCGCGCACGGCGACCAGGCTGGGACCGCTCGACCGGGCGGAGTTGCTCGGCCGGGTCGGGCCGGCGGCGTGGGCGATGGTCGTGCGTCGTGCGGTCGCGGGGAGAACAGTCCGGGGTTGGACAGCTCTGGCTGCAGTGCTCATGGTGGCGGTGCTCATGGCGGAAGTGCTCATGGTGGCAGTGCTCATGGTCCCAGTGCTCATGGTGTGCTCCAATGCGAGGGCGGATGCCGTTGGCCTTACCGTAGAACCGGCCACCGACATCCACCCCTCGCCCCTGCCTGGGACCGGCGTGGGTTAGTTCATGCCGGTGCCGTGTACCGCGTACGGCTCGATGGCGGCGATCTCATCGGCGTCCAGCGCCGGCGCCTCGAGCGCCGCCACGGTCTGCTCGAGCTGGCCGATGCTGCTGGCCCCCACGAGCACGCTGGTGACCTGCGGTTGGCGCAGGATCCAGGTGACCGCGAGCTGGGCCAGGGTCTGGCCGCGGTCGGCCGCAATGGCGTTCAGGGCGCGGGCGCGCTCGAGGTAGGTCGCGTTGAGGGAGCTCTCGTTCAGGAACCGGCTCGTGGCCACCCGGGAGTCCGACGGCACCGCACCGTCGAGGTAGCGGTCGGTGAGCAGACCCTGGGCGAGGGGGGAGAACACGATGCTGCCCATGCCGAGGTCGTCGAGCACCGGGAAGAGTCCCTCTTCGATGTGCCGGTCGAACATCGAGTAGCGCGGCTGGTGGATCAGCAGCGGGATCTTGTGCTCGGCCAGGGCGGCGTAGGCCGCTACGGTCTGCTCCGGGCTGTAGTTCGAGATGCCCGCGTAGAGGGCCTTGCCCGACTGCACCGCGGTGGCCAGGGCGCCCATGGTCTCCTCGATAGGGGTCTCGGGATCGGGGCGGTGGGAGTAGAAGATGTCGACGTAGTCCATTCCCAGCCGGCCGAGGCTGGCATCCAGCGACGACAGCAGGTATTTTCGCGAGCCGAAGTCGCCGTAGGGGCCTGCCCACATGTCGTAACCGGCCTTGCTGGAGATGATCATCTCGTCGCGATACCCACGGAAGTCCTCGGCGAAGATGCGCCCGAAGTTGGTTTCGGCGGAACCGGGAGGCGGGCCGTAGTTGTTGGCCAGGTCGAAGTGCGTCACGCCGAGGTCGAATGCCCGGCGCAGGATGCCGCGCTGGGTGTCGATCGGGCGTTCGTGGCCGAAGTTGTGCCACAACCCCAGCGACAGGGCGGGCAGCTTCAGGCCGCTGCGCCCGGTTCGGCGGTAGGGCATCTCGGAATAACGGTTCTCTGCAGCATCGAAGGTCATGGTCTCACTCTAGATCCGCGCTTCCTCCCCAGGCGGCTGCGGCTCGGGTTCTGCACACCCTGGACAGCCGGCCCCAGAGGAGGTGCCGGAACGGGGAGGGTGAATGCAGCGCGGCCCGGGAACACGAACCCGGCACGAGGACTGCTCCCGGGTCGCGTTCGATACCTCCATCAGCCTCGTGCCGCCCAGGAGACTCCCGTGACCGACACCATAGCCCTGACCGGAATCGTGGCCACCACCCCGCGGCACCTCGTCACCAGTTCCGGCCTGGCCATCACCTCATTCCGGCTGGCCTGCCGGCAACGCCGTTACGACAGGGTGAAGAACGCCTGGGTGGACGCCGACACCAATTGGTACACCGTCTCCAGCTTTCGGCAGCTCGCCCACAACGTGGAGCGGTCGGTGCACAAGGGCGAGCCGGTGCTCGTGACCGGGCGCCTGCGCATCCGGGACTGGGAGAACGAGGACCGTACGGGCACCTCGGTGGAGGTGGAGGCCGACGCCGTGGGCCACAACCTGGCCTGGGGAACGACGGCGCTGATGCGAACCACCGCCCCGTCCGCCGCCGAGCAGCGGGATGCCGACCCAGCGGGCGGCGCAACGGGCGGCGCCACGGGCGGCACAGCGGGCGGCACTGCGGGCGAGGCCACGGCCGCGCCGGCCGAACCGGATGCCGCGCCGGCCGAACCTGACACCGGGCAGGGGGAATCGGAAACACGGTCCGCTTAGACTCGACTTCTCGGTCGCAGCGTGCGGCGGTGGGGGGAGGACTACGCGTGGCCTGGATTTTGGACGCACCCGTGCGGCACAGCCGCAGAGCGACGATCTGGGCAACATGTCTTGTCCTCGGCCTGGGCCTGGCCGGATGCTCCGCCGCCCCCGTCGACCGCCCGACGCCGACAGCGACAGCGCCCGCGACCGCAAGCCCAACCCCGACGGAGGTTGCTCCGCCGGCGCTCATGCCTGAGGGCACCGCCGCCGAGAACCTGCCCTACTTCGACTCGGTCATCACCGCGGCGCTCGCCGCCGACCCCAACGTCGCCGGCCGCAGCTACATCGACGCCCTGGTCGCCGCCGGCTTCGACAAGACAACGATGGAGGTCACCGCCGACACCACCACCAAGGGTGAACCGGCGGACTCCATCCAGTTCTCCGTGAACATCGCCGGAGAGTGCCTGATCGGCCAGAACGGTCCCTCCACCGGCGGCTACCACAGCGTCGTCGCCCCCCTGCTCGCAACCGGAACGTGTCTCGTGGGAGCCACGCGCCAAATAGACTGGTAAACACTATGGCTGAATTCATTTACTCGATGGTGCGTGCGCGCAAGGCAATCGGCGACAAACTCATCCTCGACGACGTCACAATGTCGTTCTTCCCCGGAGCCAAGATCGGTGTGGTGGGCCCCAACGGTGCCGGTAAGTCCACGATCCTGAAGATCATGGCCGGGCTCGATACCCCGAGCAACGGTGAGGCCAGGCTTTCGCCGGGCTACTCCGTCGGCATCCTCATGCAGGAGCCGGAGCTCGACGAGACCAAGACCGTGCTGGAGAACGTGCAGGAAGGCGTTGGCCCGATCAAGGCCAAGGTTGACAGGTTCAACGAGATCAGCGCCGCGCTGGCCGAACCCGACGCGGACTTCGACACCCTGCTCGCCGAAATGGGAACCCTGCAGGAAGAGATCGACGCCGCCGACGCCTGGGACCTCGATTCCCAGCTCGAGCAGGCCATGGATGCGCTGCGCACCCCGCCGGGCGACTACCCCGTCGTCGACCTCTCCGGTGGTGAGAAGCGCCGCGTGGCGCTCTGCAAGCTCCTGCTGCAGAAGCCCGATCTGCTCCTCCTGGACGAACCGACTAACCACCTCGACGCCGAAAGCGTGCTGTGGCTCGAGCAGCACCTCGCCAAGTACCCCGGCGCCGTGCTCGCCGTCACCCACGACCGGTACTTCCTCGACCACGTGGCCGAGTGGATCGCCGAGATCGACCGCGGCCACCTGTACCCCTACGAGGGCAACTACTCCACCTACCTGGAGAAGAAGCAGGAGCGCCTGCAGGTGCAGGGCAAGAAGGACGCCAAGCTTTCCAAGCGTCTCGCCGAGGAACTCGAATGGGTGCGCTCCAACGCAAAGGGCCGTCAGGCCAAGTCGAAGGCCCGCCTGGCCCGCTACGAGGAGATGGTGAACGAGGCCGAGCGCGGACGCAAGCTCGACTTCGAAGACATCCAGATCCCCGTCGGCCCCCGCCTGGGCGCCCAGGTCATCGACGCCAAGAAGCTCAAGAAGGGCTTCGGCGACCGGGTGCTGGTCGAAGATCTCTCCTTCACCCTGCCGCGTAACGGCATCGTCGGCGTGATCGGCCCGAACGGTGTCGGTAAGACGACATTGTTCAAGACCATCGTGGGCCTCGAGCCGCTGGATGCCGGTGACCTCAAGATCGGCGAGACCGTCGACATCTCCTACGTCGACCAGAGCCGTGGCGGCATCGACCCGAACAAGTCGCTGTGGGAGGTCGTCTCCGACGGCCAGGACTACATCCAGGTCGGCAAGACCGAGGTGCCGTCTCGCGCCTACGTGTCCACGTTCGGCTTCAAGGGCCCCGACCAGCAGAAGAAGGCCGGTGTGCTCTCCGGTGGTGAGCGCAACCGCCTGAACCTGGCGCTGACGCTCAAGCAGGGCGGCAACCTGTTGCTGCTCGACGAACCGACTAACGACCTCGACGTCGAAACCCTCGGTTCGCTCGAGAACGCGCTGCTCGAGTTCCCCGGCTGCGCCGTGGTCATCACTCACGACCGGTGGTTCCTCGACCGCATCGCCACGCACATCCTCTCGTATGAGGGCACCGCTGAGGCGCCGGGGAACTGGTACTGGTTCGAGGGCAACTTCGAGTCCTACGAGCAGAACAAGATCGAGCGACTAGGCCCGGACGCGGCCAAGCCGCACCGGTCCGCATACCGCAAACTGACGCGCGACTAGGAACCCCATGCGGCTGCACGTTCCCATCCGGCTGCGCTGGTCGGACCTCGACGCCTACGCCCACGTGAACAACGCCGAGATGCTGCGCCTCCTCGAGGAGGCGCGCATCCAGGCGTTCTGGGTCAACGACGAGGCGGCCGGTGCATCGGGTGCGCGGGGAACCGCGGTGCTGGACGGGCGGCCGGGGGCGGCGACGCTGACCCTGATCGCCCGGATGGAGATCGAGTACCTCGCGCCGATCCCGTATCTGCGGGAGCCCATCGACGTGCAGCTGTGGATCGGCAAGCTCGGCGGCGCAAGCCTTGACGTGTGTTACGAGGTATACGGACCGGCCGGGCAGGAGTCCGCGCGGCTGTACGCCCGCGCGACCACCACGATCGTGCTGGTGGACGCGGCGACGGAGCGCCCCCGCAAGATCAACGACGTCGAACGAGCCGCCTGGACCCCATACCTGGAGCCCGCGGTCCCCTTCACCCGCAAGTAGCCCCGTTCACGAGCGTGAACGGGTCAGCCGGCGAGGACCTTGTCGCCGTCGAGGGTGACCGTGACCGCCGGGAGGGGCTCGGTGGCTGGTCCCTGGAGGACCGCGCCGGTGGCGGTGTCGAAGAGAGACATGTGGCAGGGGCAGTTCAGGCCCTTCTTCTCCGGAACCACGATGCAGCCCTGATGGGTGCAGATGGCGCTGAACGCCACGACCTCGCCGGCGGTGGGCTGCGACACGATGATCTGCGCACCGTCGAACATGACAGCGATGGCGCCGCCCACGGGGATGTCGGAGAGTACCGCGACCTCGGCGGGTGAGGCCGTGCCGGCGTCGGTATCCGTGTTCGGGTCGCCGGGTGCGCAGGCGGCCAGGGCCAGGGCGGTACCGGCGCCTCCGGCGACGAGCAGGGTGCGGCGGGTGAGGTCAGCGTCGTGGGTCATGATGCTCCTACTGGCTCGGACAGGTTGGGCTGCAGCCTAGTCACGGGGCTTGGGAACCCGCACCATGCCCTCCTGGGCCACCGTGGCCAGCAGCAGGCCTTCGCGGCTGTAGATGCTGGCGGTGGACAGTCCCCGGCCGCCCTGGGCGGAGGGGGAGTCCTGCACGTACAGCATCCACTCGTCGACCCGGCCGAAGCGGTGCCACCACATGGCGTGGTCGAGGCTGGCGACCTTGAGGCCCGGGGTGGCCCAGGGCAGGCCGTGCCGGCGCATAACGGGTTCCATGATCGAATAGTCGCTGACGTAGGCGAGTGCGGCGCGGTGCAGGTCGGGGTCGTCGGGGATGGGCTCGAAGGTCTTCATCCAGATCATCTGCTTGCTGGTGTGCTCGCCGTCCACGGTGAGGTAGATCGACGAGGGCACGTGGCGCATGTCGAACGGGCGGTCGTTGGCCCAGGCCCGCGCGAAGTCGTGGTCGATGTGACCGAGGGTGTCTGCCGTGGTCGGCAGGGATTCGGGGTCGGGCAGGTCGGTCGGCATCTCGATGTGATGCTCGAGACCCTCGTCGGTGTCCTGGAACGACGCGATCATCGACAGGATCGGCACGCCGTTCTGGTACGCCTGGGTGCGTCGAGTGGAGAACGAACGGCCGTCGTGGATGCGGTCGACCGAGAAGGTGATCGGGTGGTTGACGTCGCCGGGGCGCAGGAAGTAACCGTGCATGGAGTGCACGTTTCGTTCGTCGGGCACTGTGCGCATGGCGGCGACGAGGGACTGCGCGAGCACCTGGCCGCCGAAGACGCGACCTTGTGGCATCCACTGCGAGGGGCCGGTGAAGATGTCCTCACTGGTGCGGGCACCGGTGTCGGTCAGGTCGAGAGCGGCCAGAAGACCCTCCAGCGGTGCGTGCATGCTGCCTCCTTGTTCGAGCTCGGGTCCCCGGGACACCGACGTACCTTGGTAGTTTAGACAGCAGATGAGCCAGTCATTTTCCCTCTCAGATTCCCTGTCCCTCGGCGACCTCCGGGTCTACCTTTCGCGCGCCAGCCGGGTGGAGGACGGATCGGTGCGGCTCGTCTCCGCGGCGGGCGTGCTCGCCGTGTACACGGCGATCCTGTACCCGCGTGGTCTGCTGGACTCGAGCCCCACGGTGTTGGGCCTGCGCACCTTCGCGCTCACCGAACCTGTTGACCTCGACGTCGTCGTTCCGGTGCGGTCGCTGTTGGATCGGCTGCTGCGCCTCGAGGCCGCCGTCACCGACGCGGATGCTCCGGTCACCGTCACCGTGCCGCTGCAGGTATCCTCGGTCACCTGGGCGGGCATCACGCCGCCGAAGGGAGGCTGGACATCCCATGGCAGCGCCTCACCGGCTGTGCTGGAGGGCGCCGCCCGCGAGGGCATCGCCGAAGTCGCGTCCGTCATCCCGACCGGCACCGGTGAGCAGATCGTCCAACGGGTACGGTCCGAGGTCTGGGGCCGCCCGATCGAGGCCCTGGACTTTGTACCCGCCGGTGCCGGGTTCGCCGCGGTGAGCCTGGGCTTCCTCGCGGCGGATGAGCCGGTGCAGCTCTTCGAGACCGGCCCCTGGACGCGTCTGAGCACAGCCCGCGGCCACATTCTGGTACGCCGCAAGCCCTGGTCCTTGCGCGCCTGACGCTCCACCCGGGTGCGGGACGGGTTAGAGCGCGGCGGCGACGGCTCGACCGGCGGTGCGGCCGGAGAACAGGCAGCCGCCGAGGAAGGTGCCCTCCAGCGAGCGGTAGCCGTGCACGCCGCCGCCGCCGAAGCCGGCGGCCTCGCCTGCCGCGTAGAGTCCGGGGACCGGTTGCCCGTCGGCTCGGAGAGCCCGGGCGGAGAGGTCGGTTTCGATGCCGCCCAGGCTCTTCCTTGTGAGCAGGTGCAGCTTCACCGCGATCAGCGGCCCGTTGGCGCGGTCGAGCAGCTTGTGCGGGCTCGCCACCCGAATGAGCCTGTCGCCGCGATAGTGCCTGGCCTGGCGAATCGCGTTGATCTGGGCATCCTTGCTGAAGTCGTTGTCGAGCTCCCTGTCGCGGGCCAGAATCTCCCGTTCCACCTGCGCGGCATTGATGCGCACCTCGGGGGAATGCTGCTGCATGCCCTTGATCAGCTGGTGCAGGGTATCGGCCACCACGAAGTCCTCACCCTTGCTCTTGAACGCTTCCACCGGGCCGGGCGCGCCCGATCCGAGCCGCTGGGCGAGCAGGCGCAGGTCCTTGCCGGTGAGGTCGGGGTTCTGTTCGCTGCCCGAGAGGGCGAACTCTTTCTCGATGATCTTCTGGGTCAGCACAAACCAACTGTGCTCGTGGCCGGTCTTGAGCAGGTATTCCATCGTGCCGAGGGTGTCGAAACCGGGAAACAGCGGGGCCGGCAGGCGTTTTCCGGTGGCGTCCAGCCACAGGGATGACGGGCCGGGCAGAATGCGGATGCCGTGGGCCGGCCAGACCGGGTCGTGGTTGACGATGCCCTCGGTGTAGTGCCACATACGGTCGCCGTTGATCAGTCGGGCGCCGGCCTTCTCGGTGATCCCGAGCATCCGGCCGTCGACATGGGCGGGCACACCGGAGAGCAGCTTCGCGGGTGCCGGTCCCAGCCGGGCCGGCCACTGGGCGCGCACCAGGTCGTGGTTGCCGCCGATCCCACCGCTGGTGACGATCACCGCGGACGCCCGCAGCTCGAACTCGCCGACGATCTCCCGGCTGCTGGCCTGACCGCGCGCCGCAGCGCTCGGGATGAGCAGGCTGCCCCGCACTCCCGCCACGGCGCCTCCCTCGACGATCAACTCGTCGACGCGATGCCGGTGCAGGGTGGTGACCAGGCCGGCGCGCACCCCTTCACGGACCCTGGTGATGAACGGCTCCAGGATCGCGGGCCCGGTTCCCCAGACGATGTGGAAGCGTGGTACCGAGTTGCCGTGTTCCAGGGCGGTGTAACCGCCACGTTCGGCCCAGCCGACGACCGGGAAGAACGTCACGCCGCGTTCCTTGAGCCAGGCCCGCTTCTCGCCGGCGGCGAAGTTGAGGTACGCCTCGGCCCACCGGGTCGGCCAGTAGTCCTCACCGCGATCGAACCCGGCGCTGGCGAACCAGTCCTGCCGGGCCAGAGCCAGGGAGTCCGTGACTCCCATTCGGCGTTGTTCGGGGGAGTCGACCAGGAACAGCCCGCCGAACGACCACCAGGCCTGACCGCCGAGCGAGGCGGCGTTCTCCTGGTCGACGAGCAGCACCCGTTTCCCCGCCTCCACGAGTTCGGCCGTGGCCACCAGGCCGGCCAGGCCAGCCCCCACCACGATCACGTCGGCGGAGGTGTTCGGATGCGTGGGCAGGCCGGGGCGGGCTGGGCTCATGGTGACTCCATTGTCAGTGAGGGTGCTGCGGGGCGGATGGTGCGGTTCGAGTGTTACGCGTCGAAGGTGTTGACCATAGCGTGTGCGGCTCGCTCGAGGTAGTCCCACAGGGTGGCGCGTTGCAGCGGGGGCAGGTCGCAGGAGTCGACGGCGTTCCGCATGTGCAGCAACCAGCGGTCCCGGGAATCCGGGTTCACCTTGAAAGGCTGGTGACGCTGGCGGAGCCGCGGGTGTCCGCGTTGCTCGCTGTAGGTGCCCGGCCCGCCCCAGTACTGCTCGAGGAAACCGGTCAGCCGCTCCGCAGCGGGGCCAAGGTCCTCCTCAGGGTACATCGGTTTGAGGACCGGGTCGCCGGCGACGCCCCGGTAGAACTCGGCGACGAGCTTCTCGAAGAACGGCCGGCCGCCGACCTCCTGGTAGAACGACGGGCTCACGGCGGCGGCGTTCTCGCTCGACCGAAGGTGTACTCCGAGCGGGATGTTGTCACTTGTCATCGGGCTTCTCCTGTTCGGTGGCCGCTGCGCCGCCTGGCGTGCCGGTCGATCCGGAATCGGGCTGCTGGTCCGTCGCGGGCTTCTTCGGCCGGCGCGGGGCACGAACCCGGCGGGCGGGCACGGGCTGTTCGAAGGGCGCCGTGTCGGTGCTCGGGAGCGCGGCGGCGGCCTGGGCCGCTGCATCCACCGGGGCGCCGTCTGCCGCGCCGTCACCGTTGTTGCTTCCGGCGGACACCGATCCGTCGGCCGCGGCCATCACCACGCTGTTGAGCGGGGTGAGTCCTGAGCCCATCCCGTCGAGGGCTTTCTTGAGATGGAGCCGCAGGTCACGGGCGAAGTCCCAGCGGGCGCCCACCCGGGTGCGCACGACCAGGCGCACAACGAGGGCCTCCGCCGAGATGGATTCGAGGCCCCAGATCTCGGGCTTGCCGAGCATCGCCCCGCGCCACTTGCGGCTGGACGCCAAGGCTCGGGCGACCTTGAGCAGTTCGGCCTGCACGGCCTCGACATCCGACGAGTAGGGGATGGCAAGGTCGACGATGACGCGGGCCCAGCCCTGGGACATGTTTCCGGTGCGCAGGATCTCGCCGTTCCGGACGAACCAGAGGGTGCCCTCGATGTCGCGCACCTGGGTGATGCGGATGCCGACGGACTCGACGACTCCGGTGGCCAGGCCGAGGTCCACCACGTCGCCCACGCCGAGCTGGTCTTCCATCACCATGAAGAGACCGTTGAGCACGTCCTTCACGATGTTCTGGGCGCCGAAACCCAGGCCGGCGCCGAGAGCGGCGGTGAGCAGGGCGAATGACCCGAGGATGTTCTCGTTGATCGTCGTGACGATCAGCAGGGTGGTCACGATGACGACCAGGACGTTGACGATATTGGTCAATACCGACCCGAGTGTGCGGGTGCGCTGCACGACACGCACGGCGGTGACCGGTGACACGTCCAGCGACTGGGTGTCGTCGACGTTCTGGCCCTTCTTCACCCCGGACACGATCTGCGTGACGACCCGCCTGATCACGAAGAGCAACACCCAGCGGGCGACCAGCGCGAAGATGATGATGACGACGACCTGCACGATGGTCAGGTTCCAGATGTAGTCGGCCGTAGCCCAAAAAGTGTCCCAGTTCATAGATCGACCAGTCTACCGAGCGCCGACTCGGCGCTTCCTGAAGGTGCCATACGACAACGGCGCCGCCACGATGAAAATCATCGAAGGCGGCGCCGTTGTCCGGTGGTGCCGGCGGACTACTCCTGGTCGCGGGCCTGCACGCGCAGGCTGCGTTCGACGCCGGCGAGGTTCTCCACCACGAGACGGCGAAGCGCCGCGGGCTCCGGGTTGGCGTCCAACCACGCCCGGGTCGCGTCGACCAGGGCCTGGTTCGACAGCGGCGACGGGTAGAGGCCCACGATCAGCTTCTCGGCGATGGAGTAGCTGCGCTCGGCCCACACCTTCTGCAGCACATCGAAGTACTGGCCGACGAACGGCTCGAGCAGGCTCGTGTCGTGTGCGCGCAGGAATCCGGCGGCGGTGACCCGCACGATGGTGTTCGGTGCGGTGTCCACGTCGATCAGCGAGGCCCAGGCTGCCTGCTTGCCTTCGATGGTGGGGATCGCGGCGCGCGCGTTGGCGGCGGACTGGGCACCGGTGGCGGTGTTGTCCGCGGCCAGGGCGGAGGCGATCTCCGCCTCACCGGCTTCGCCGCCGGCGACCAGCGCCGCGAGCAGCTCCCAGCTGAGGTCGGTGTCGATGTCCAGGCCCGGCAGCTTGAACGAACCGGTGCGAAGGCCCGCAACGGCGGCCAGCTGGGCCGGCGTCTCGGCGACGGAGGCGAAGAACTTCACAAACTGGAACTGAGCATCACTGCCGGCCTCTGCGCCCTGGGCCAAGGCCCAGAGTGCGTCGCCGACCGAGGCGACGGTGGCGTCGCGGTGCTCCGGGGCCACGTAATACTGCGCGGCGAGGGACACCTGGCCGAGAACCGTGCGGAGCGTCGTCGACTCGGTCTCGGTGGCGACGTTGCCCAGCACCAGCTTCACGAAGTCGCGCGGCGAGGTCTCGGCGTCGCGGGTGGCGTCCCAGACGGAGCCCCAGACCAGCGAGCGGGCCAGCGGGCTCTCGATCGCTGCGAGGTGCTCGAGCGCCACGGCGTGCGAGGCGGGGTCGAGGCGCACCTTTGCGTAGGCGAGGTCGTCGTCGTTGAGCAGGATCAGATCGGCACGGGTACGACCGACGAGTTCCGGCACATCCGTCTGCACGCCGTCGACGTCGAGTTCGACGCGGTGGGTGCGCACCAGGGCGCCGTCGACCAGGTCGTAGAACCCGATCGCGAGGCGGTGCGGGCGGATGGTGGGGTAATCCTCGGTTGCGGTCTGCAGCACGGCGAACGCGGTGATGACCCCGGCATCGTCGACCTCGATCTGCGGGCGCAGGGTATTGACGCCGGCGGTTTCGAGCCAGAGGGCGGCCCAGCCGGAGAGGTCACGGCCGCTGGCGGCCTCGAGCTCGACGAGCAGGTCGGAGAGCTCGGTGTTGCCCCAGGCGTGCTTCTTGAAGTAGGAGGCGACGCCGGTGAAGAACGCGTCGATGCCGACCCAGGCGACGAGCTGCTTGAGAACGGATCCGCCCTTGGCGTAGGTGATGCCGTCGAAGTTGACCTGCACGTCTTCGAGGTCGGTGATGGTGGCCACGACCGGGTGGGTGGAGGGCAGCTGGTCCTGACGGTACGCCCAGCTCTTCTCCATTGCCGCAAAGGTGGTCCAGGCTTCGGTCCACTCGGTGGCCTCGGCGGTGGCGATGGTGGATGCCCACTCGGCGAACGATTCGTTCAGCCACAGGTCGTTCCACCACTTCATGGTGACCAGGTCGCCGAACCACATGTGCGCCAGCTCGTGCAGGATCGTGACGACCCGGCGTTCCTTGATCGCGTCGGTGACCTTGGAACGGAAGACGTAGGTCTCGGTGAAGGTGACCGCGCCGGCGTTCTCCATCGCGCCGGCGTTGAACTCCGGCACGAACATCTGGTCGTACTTGTCGAACGGGTACGGGAAGTCGAACTTCTCCTCGAAGTAGGCGAAGCCCTGGCGGGTCTTCTCGAAGATGTAGTCGGCATCCAGGTACTCGAACAGGCTCTTGCGGCTGAACAGGCCCAGCGGAATGATGCGGCCGTCGCTGGAGGTGAGCTCGCTGCGCACCACGGCGTACGGACCGGCCACGAGGGCGGTGATGTAGCTGGAGATTGTGTGGGTGGGTTCGAACGCCCAGGTCTTGTTGCCGTTGCCGGCATCCGTGGGCTCTGGCGTGGCCGAGTTGGAGATGACCTCCCAGGCGCCGGGCGCGGTGACGGTGAAGGTGAAGGCGGCCTTGAGGTCGGGCTGCTCGAACACCGCGAAGACGCGGCGGGAGTCTGGCACCTCGAACTGGCTGTACAGGTACACCTCGTTGTCGACGGGGTCGACGAAACGGTGCAGGCCCTCGCCGGTGTTCGTGTACGCGGCGTCGGCGACGACGGTGAGCACGTTCTCGGCCGCGAGGTCGTCAAGCTGAATGCGGACGCCGTCGCTGACGACAGCCGGGTCAAGCGAGGCGCCGTTGAGGGTGACGCTGTGCACACTCTCGGTGATCGCGTCGATGAAGGTCGAGCTACCGGCCACGGCGCTGAAGGCGACCGTGGTGGTGCTGGCGAAGGTCGTGGGACCCGTCGTCAGGTCAAGGGTGACGTCGTAACTGGTCACGCTGACGAGCGCTTTGCGCTCCTGGGCTTCGATCCTGGTGAGGTTTTCTCCGGGCAACGGTTTCTCCATCTTCGTTTCGCGAGAGCGCTCTGGCGCATCCGCATAGAGAACAAGCCTAGCCACGGTCGCGCTGGTGGCGCGCCTGATTAGGCTGCCGGCATGAGAACCAGCACGGATGCCGGCGCCGATACCGCGCTGCGCTATCGAGCCTTCGCCGAGGTGGAGGCCCGGGGGCTGAGCGCCTGCTACGAGGCCTGGGCGGCGGGGGTGGCGTGCGATGCGGCGACGATCGGATTGATCGACCGGCTGCCGCCGACCAAACGGCAACCCAACCTGGTGTTCAGCGCGGCCAGGTTCCACGGCGCCGAGGCCGGCGGTTATCTGGGTTTCCGGGCCTGGCTGGCCGAGAACTGGGCGGTGGTCGAGCAGACGTGCCGCAGCCACGCGACCCAGACCAACGAGCCGGGCCGATGCGCGGTGCTGCTCCCGACGCTCGGGAGTCTGCCGGGGCCGCTCGCCCTGATCGAGGTGGGGGCGTCGGCCGGGCTCTGCCTGCTGCCGGACTTATACAGCTATCGGTATCGGCCGGGCGGTCGCAGTGCTGACGGCCCGGGTGACGGCGCGGCCCTGCTCGACCCGCCCGCGGGGACCAGCCCAGTGCTGCTGGAGTGCGCGGTGACCGGATCTGTTCCCGTGCCGAGCCGGCTGCCTCGCGTGGTGTGGCGGGCCGGCATCGACCTCAACCCGCTCGACGTGACCGATCCCGCCGACGTGGCCTGGCTGGAGGCTCTGATCTGGCCGGAGCACGATGACCGGCGGGCCCGGCTGCGGGCGGCCGTGCAGGTCGCCCGCACAGCCCCGCCCCGGCTAGTGCGCGGCGACCTCAACGAGCAGGTCGAGGCTCTCGTGGCCGAGGCCCCGCCGGATGCGACCGTCGTGGTGTTCCACACGGCGGTGCTGGCCTATCTCGACGAGGCCGGCCGGGACCGGTTCGTGGCGACCATGGCCCGGTTGAGGGCCGAGCGTGGGGTGCGCTGGCTGGCCAATGAGGGGCGCACCGTGGTGCCAGGGGTGGCCGGGACGCTGCCGTCGACGCTGCCTGCGGCATCCGGTTCGGCTGACTTCGTGCTGTCGTTGGACGGCCGGGCGGTCGCGCTAGCCCAGCCGCACGGTCGCGCGGTGCATTGGCTCGGCTGAGGGCAGGCTAGATCGCCGGTGTGGCCAGCATGGGCGCAGCCGCGGCACGGTCGGCGCCGGCCCGGATCGGCCAGGCACCGTCGATGACGATCAGGTCGTCGCCCTTGGACTTGCGCAGGTAGGTCTGGAAGCTCTCTGCCTGCTCCCTGGCCCAACCGACCTGGCGGTCGTGCAGGGTGTACAGGTCGGTCTCCTCGGTCTTGGCCAACAGGGCCCAGGCGACCCGACCGGTGGCCACGGCATCCGCTTCGGCGTCGTGGGCCCCCTCGAGCAGCACGCCGTAGTACTCGGCGGTGGCCACCAGGGTGCGCTTGCCCTTGCGGTAGCGGTCCACAGCCTTGTCGATCACGTAGGGGTCGAGCACCGGGCCGAAGTCCTCGATGGGCGCCAGCCCGTAGCGGCGGGCCTCGGCGTTGAGCATCGACAGGTCGAAGCTGGCGTTGTAGGCCACGATCGGGCGGCCTCCGTCGATGCTGCGGCGCAGTACCGTGAGCATCTCGGCGATGGCGGTGGCCGGGTCGACGCCGTCACGCTGGGCGACCTCGTCGGTGATGCCGTGGATGGCGGACGCTCCCTCCGGAATGGGGATGCCGGGATTGAGCAGCCAGCTGTACGAGCCGTTCACCGTGCCGTCGCGCATGACGCGGCCGATGAAGCACGTGACGATGCGGTCCTCATCGGTGTTCACACCCGTGGTCTCCAGGTCGAACACGCACAGCGAGGGGATGTCGGCGATCGCGGTCTTGGCGGTTGATGTCTGCACGTTCCGACCCTATCGGCGCCCACCGACACTCCCGGTGAGGCGGCCGGGAGTGCCGCGCATCCTCTCCACAACTCATCGCGAAAGCGGTGAATCGGTTGCTTCAGCGCCGCGGAGGCAGCCGTGAACCCGCTTTCGCGAGATGAACCTTTCGCTAAGAGGGGGTGGTGCGGTCCCCTACCAGGTACCGGGGCGGTAGTCCTTGAGGAAGACCCCGTGCACGTCTTCGCCGGCCTCGCCGCGCACGATGGGGTCGTACACCCGGGCGGCGCCGTCAACCAGGTCGAGTGGGGCATGGAAACCCTCCTCGGCCAGGCGGATCTTGGTGGGGTGCGGGCGCTCGTCGGTGATCCAGCCGGTGTCGACGCTGGTCATCAGGATGCCGTCGGAGAGCATCTCCTTGGCGCTGGTGCGAGTGAGCATGTTCAGGGCGGCCTTGGCCATGTTGGTGTGCGGGTGCCCCGGACCCTTGTAACCGCGGCCGAAGACACCCTCCATCGCTGACACGTTCACGATGTAGGTGCGCCGAGCCTCGGATGCCGCCATCGAGGCCCGCAGACGGCTCACCAGCAGGAACGGGGCCGTGGTGTTGCACAGCTGCACCTCGAGCATCTCGAGTGGGTCGACGTCTTCGACGTTGGCCGTCCAGCTGTTCTCCTCGTGCAGGTCGGGCACCAGTCCGCCCGCGTCGATGGCGGTGCCAGCGGCCAGCCGTGCCAGCGAAGAGGAGCCGGGGGCCAGGGCCAACGCGGTGAGGTCGTCGGCGGTGAGGGCGGCGCCGGTGGCCGCGGCGGCGAGGATCGGGTGGCTGGCCACGGACGCGGCCAGCGCGGTGGGGTGCGCATCGTTGGTGTGCCCGAACGAGACGATCTCGGGCAGTTCGCCGTCCGGCAGCGGCGAGGACTCGGCCTCCACCAGCGGGGAGTACGACCCGGGAGAGCGGCGCACGGTCTGCGCGGCGTTGTTGATCAGGATGTCCAGCGGACCCTGCGCGGCGACGGAGTCGGCCAGGCCGATCACCTGGGCGGGGTCGCGCAGGTCGATGCCGACAACGCGGAGGCGGTGCAGCCAGTCCTTCGAGTCGGGCATGGCGCTGAACCGGCGCACCGCGTCGCGGGGGAACCGGGTGGTGATGGTGGTGTGGGCGCCGTCGCGCAGCAGCCGCAGGGCGATGTACATGCCGATCTTGGCGCGGCCGCCGGTGAGCAGGGCGCGTTTGCCGGTGAGGTCGGTACGGGCGTCGCGCTTGGTGTGGCTCATCGCCGCGCAGCTCGGGCAGAGCTGGTGGTAGAACGCGTCGACGAGGGTGTACTTCTGCTTGCAGATGTAGCAGGCGCGCGGCACGAGCAGTTCGCCGGCCGAGGGCCGGTCGGTGCCCAGACGCAGCTGGGCGCCGATGGTCTCGTCGTCGATGCGGGTGGGAGCCCCGGTGGCGGTGGCGGCGATGACCTCCCGGTCCGCGTCCGCGATCAGCTGGCGCTTCTCGTGGCGGCGCACGGTCTTCACCGACTTGAACATCTTGGCGGTGGCCTGGCGCACGGTGACGAAGTCGGGGTCGTCCGGGTCGATGGTGGCCAGGGAGGCGAGCACGCGCAGGGCCACCTCGAGGTCGTGGGGGTCGATCGCGGGTGTCGCGGATGCGTCGCCGGTGGGAGCATCATCGACGGACGCGACGGATGCGGGCTCTACGGGTGTGCTCTGCGGGTGTTGCTCGGTGGTCATCAGAGAATTCTACGACGGCGCATCCGCCCCTCACACAGCCGGGCGAACAGACAACTGTGGCCGGTGCGGACAATTGCGCCCGGTGTGCGGGTAACAATTGTCCGCACCGGCCACAGTTGCTTGTGTAAAGCAGTCCTCCGAAGTGGACGGGGCGGTGCGAGGTGGAGCTAGACCTTGGCCGGCTCCGAGTCGGTCTCGGTCTTGAGCGCGCTCAGGTCCATCGACGAGGTCGGCGGCTCGAAGGTGGCGTCGAACGGCATCTCGTCGTGGTCGAGCAGGGGGTTCTCAAACTGGCCGGCAACGAGCTCGTGTGCCTCTTCGACCGATTCCACGCTCGGCATGGAGCCGGGCAGCGGGCGGTTGGCGGATTCCTTGAGCCAGAAGATGCTGATTCCACCGATGAACGAGGTGGCCATCAGGTAGTAGGCCGGCATCATGTCGTCACCGGTGGCGGCGATGAGCGCCGCGATGATGAACGGCGTGGTGCCACCGAAGATGGCGACGGCGAAGTTGTACGCGATGCCCATCGCGCCGTAGCGGCTGGCCGTGGGGAACAGGGCCGGCAGCGCCGAGGCGAGGTTGGCGACGTAGAACGTCACCGGGAGGGCGATCAGGGCCAGACCGGCGAGGGTCGTGAAGACGGAGCCCATACCGATGAGCAGGAACGCGGGGATGGCGAAGACCACGGCGCTGATCGAACCCATCCAGAGCACTGGGCGACGGCCGATCTTGTCGCTCAGGCGACCGGTGAGCGGGATGCAGCAGGCCATGATCACGAGGATCGGGATGGTCAGCAGCGTGCCGTGCAGCTCGTCGTACCCCATGGTGCTGGTGAGGTAGGTCGGCATGTACGAGGTGAGAGCGTATCCGACGGTGTTCGCGGCGGCGACGAGGATCATCGCGAGGACGATGCCGCGCCAGTAGTTCTTGAAGATGGCGACAGGTCCCTTGGGGATGCTGTCGTCCTCCACGAAGTCGGGGTTCCTGGCGTTGACTTCCTGAGCGTCCAGGCTGGCCTGGAAGGCCGGGGATTCCTCGATCTTCATCCGGAAGTAGATGGCGATCAGGCCCAGCGGTCCGGCGAGCAGGAACGGCAGACGCCAACCCCACTCTTCCATGGCCGCCTGACCGAGAGTCACCTGCAGGATCGACACGAGAGCGGCACCCATCGCGAAGCCGAGGTAACTACCCATGTCGAGGAAGCTGGCGAGGAAGCCACGGTTCTTGTCCGGAGCGTGCTCGCTGACGAAGGTGGTGGCACCGGCGTACTCGCCGCCGGTGGAGAAGCCCTGCACGAGCTTGGTCAGCACGAGCAGCACCGCTGCCCAGATGCCGAGCTGGGCGTAGCCGGGCAGGATGCCGACCACGAAGGTGGAGGCGGCCATGAGCATCAGCGTCATGGCGAGCACCCTCTGGCGGCCCAGCTTGTCGCCGAGCCAACCGAAGAACACGCCACCGAGGGGGCGGGCAATGAAGGTGGCGGCGAAGGTGCCGAGCAGGAACAGCGTCTGCACGGTCGGGTCGGCTTCGGGGAGGAAGACGGGACCCATTGTGGTGATCAGGTAGCCGAAGACTCCGACGTCGTACCATTCCATGGTGTTTCCGACGATCGTGCCGCCGAGCGCCTTCTTCAGCATCGGGCGGTCGACGACGTTCACGTCGGAGACCTTGAGCTTCCGGCGCAACAGCGGCTTCTTGATCTTCTTCACGGTGCGATCAGCACCGTTAATAGCGTTTGACATGTGTCACTTTCTGACAGTAGAGATGCCTCTTGTGGAGGTCATGACATGACTCTTGCGCAGGCACGTCGAGCCTCGAATGGAGGTCGTGAGATGCCTCAGATGGAGGTCATGTGCCCCGGATGCGGGGCCGCCCCTCGATGGGCATAAGCATCAATTTTAGCGCAATTTGCCTCAGAATCAGGCATTTCTCTTTCGATAGCCGCTCTGGACAGGGCTTTAGCCGGGTTCGGTGCGCGCCGCTTCGGCGGCATTTCGGGACCTTCGACTCGCTTAGGCTGGGTCGATGAGCGACTCTGTGACCTTCTGGTTCGACCCCTCCTGCCCCTGGGCCTGGATGACTTCTCGTTGGGTGGACGAGGTGAGTGATCTGCGCGGCTTCGAGGTGAGCTGGCAGGTGATGAGCCTCGCGGTGCTGAACGAAAACACCGACGTTTCCGAGGAGTACCGCGCGTTCTTCCCCCGGGCCCTCAAATACACCCGTCTGGTGCAGGCCGCTCAGGAGCTGCACGGCCAGGAGACCGTCAAGGCTCTCTACGACGCGCTGGGCACCCGAATCCACCACGAGGGCAACTCGGATGCCGATTCCGTGATTCCCGTGGCGCTCGCCGAGGTGGGCCTGCCGGCCGACTTCGCCCGCTACGCCGAGAGCGACGAGTTCGACGTGCAGATGCGCGCCAGCCACTTCGACGGCATCAACCGGGTGGGCCAGGACGTCGGCACCCCGGTGATCGCCGTGAACGACGTTGCCTTCTTCGGCCCGGTCATCTCGCCGGCACCGACCGGGGATCAAGCGCTGGCCCTGTGGGACGGCGTGGTCGCGGTGGCCGGCTACGACGGCTTCTTCGAGATCAAGCGCAGCCGCACCCGCGACCCGATCTTCGCGCCCGCCCTCGTTGCGGCAGCCGAGTAGCAGCGCCGCAGCATCCCGCCCGACTAAATAGACTGCTCATCATGCGCATCCACATCGCCACCGACCACGCCGGCCTCGACTTCAGCACCCTCCTGATCAGCCACCTCGGTACGGCCGGGCACGAGGTCATCGACCACGGGCCCACCAGCTACGAACCGCTCGACGACTACCCGGCGTTCTGCATCAGCGCGGCGGCGGCCGTGGTCGCCGACCAAGCGGCCGGCGTCGAGGCACTCGGCGTGGTGTTCGGCGGCTCCGGCAACGGTGAGCAGATCGCGGCCAACAAGGTGCACGGCGCACGCGCCGCGCTGGTCTGGAACGCGGCCACCGCCACCCTCGCCCGCGAACACAACAACGCCAACGTCATCGCGATCGGCGCCCGCCAGCACCCCATCGAGGACGTCATCGCGTTCATCGACGCCTTCATCGCCACCCCGTTCCCCGGCGAGGAACGCCACCAGCGCCGCATCGACCAGCTGGCCGAATACGAGACCACCGGCACCATCGCCGGCACCGTCCTGAGCAACTGAGCTGTACCTCACCTGATCCACCGAGTCGGAAAGGCATCGCCGTGCCAGAGGGTCATTCCGTCCATCGCATCACCCGGCAATTCGCGCGCAACTTCGTGGGCCGCCCGGTGCAGCTCTCGTCGCCGCAGGGCCGGTTCGCCGCCGGTGCGGCACAACTGAGCGGTCACGTCATGACGGATGCCCGCGCCGTGGGCAAACAGATGTTCCTGGAGTTCGACAACGGGCTCTGGCTACGGGTGCACCTGGGCATGTACGGCGCCTGGGACTTCGCGGGCGACATCATCATGGACGCCACGATCGCCTCGAGCAACGGCCGGATGGGACAGACCAACCAGCGCGGCACCGACCTCGCGCCGGTGCTCGATTCAGCGGGCGAGAACTCCATGCACAGCATCGGTGCGCCCCGCCGCACCCGGGTGCGCATGGCCGAGCAAGAAAAGGAGATCGACCAGCTCGACACGTTCCCGCCCGAACCCGTCGGCCAGGTGCGGGTGCGCCTGCTCACCGACACGGTCTCGGCCGACCTCCGCGGCCCGACCGCCTGTGAGGTGCTCGACCCCGCCCAGGTCGACGCTGTGCTGGCCAGGCTCGGCCCCGACCCGCAGCTCGACGACAGCCCGGAGGCCGAACAGCGCTTCGTGGACACCGTGCGCAAGAAGCCCACCCGTATCGGCCTGCTGCTGATGGACCAGTCAGTCGTCAGCGGTATCGGCAACGTCTACCGCGCCGAGCTGCTGTTCCGGGCGAAGATCAACCCGCACGCCCCGGGCAAGTCGCTGACCGAGGAGAGCCTGCGGGCCCTCTGGCGGGACTGGGCGCATCTGCTGGCCATCGGTGTGAACACCGGCCAGATGATGACCATGGACGACCTGACCGGCGAGGATTACCGACTCGCGATGAAGAACCGCGCCGACCGGCACTGGGTCTACAAGCGCGAGGGCCTGCCCTGCCGGATCTGCGGCACCCACATCACCCTCGAGGAAATGGGCGCCCGCAAGCTCTACTACTGCCCGTCCTGCCAGGCCTGACCCGTCCCATCCGCCGCACCTGCGTCTGTCATCGCTGACCCCGCCCGCACCCCAGGAGCCCGCCCGTGAGAACCAACCCCAGCTTCGCGCTCGACCAGGTCGACGAGGTACGCCGTCTGATTCAGGAGTACCCCTGGGTCACCCTGGTGAGCTCCACGGAGGCGGGCGAGCTCGTCGCCTCGCACTACCCGGTGATCCTCGACACGGCGGCCGCCGACGGCGAGATCGTGCTGCTCAGCCACGTCGGTCGGCCCGATGAGCAGCTGCACGAGCTGGGCGCGCACGAGATCCTCGTGATCGTGCAGGGCCCGCACGGCTACATCTCGCCCGGCTGGTACGACGCCCGCCCCGCCGTGCCCACCTGGAACTTCGTCACCGCGCACCTGCACGGCACTCCCGAGATACTCTCCGACGCCGAGAACCTGCGGGTACTCGCGGCCCTGGTCGACCACTTCGAGGACCGCATGGACGAGCCCCGGCGCATGAACGGCACCCCGGAGAACGCCGACTACGCTGCCCGCATCGTCGCCGGTACCGTGGGTTTCCGCCTGCGGGTGACGCGCTTCACGGCGAAGGACAAAATGAGCCAGAACAAGCCGGCCGCCACAGTCGACCGTATCCTCGCCGAGCTCGACGGTGACGGTCCGTACGCGAGCCCGGCGCTGGCCGCCCGGATGCGCCGGGCCCGCGACAGCGCCGCCGAACCCAGCGCCGCCGAATGAGCCTGGTACTGCGCAACGGCCGCCTGCCCGGCAGCGACGACCTCGTCGACGTGCGCGTTGACGACGGCCTGATCACCTCGATCGGCTACCTCGCACCCGCGAGCGGCCACTCGCCGGCGACCCGGACCGTTGATCTGGACGGGCGCTGGATCACGCCGGGGCTCTGGGACAATCACGTGCACTTCAGCCAGTGGTCCCAGACCGCCAGGCGCCTCGACGTGTCCGACGCGACGAGCGCCCGGGCGGCCGCCGATCTGGTCGCCGACCGGCTGGCCGCGGTGCCGGCCGCCGGCAAGCACGACAGACTCGTCGGCTTCGGCTTTCGGGACGCCCTGTGGTCGGATGCCCCGAGCCGCACTCTGCTCGACGCCGCGTCAGGGCCGGTGCCGGTGGTCCTGGTCAGCGGCGACCTGCACAGCTGCTGGCTGAATTCCGCCGCCCTCGCGGTCTACGGTTTCGCGGGCCACCAGACCGGGCTGCTGCGCGAGGACGACGCCTTCGCGGTGGAACACGCCATCGACAACGTGCCGGACGCCGACCTCGACGCCTGGGCCGACGAGGCCGCCCGTGCTGCGGCCGCCCGCGGTGTGGTCGGCATCGTCGACCTGGAGATGACCTGGAACCTCGACGTCTGGCGGCGCCGCATCGATGCGGGCACCGACAGCCTGCGGGTCGATTTCGGCCTGTACACGCACCACCTCGACGACGCGATCGCGCAGGGTCTCACCAGCGGCCAGGTGATCGACGGCACCGGCGGGCTGCTCACCGTCGGCCCGTACAAGGTGATCACCGACGGCTCGTTGAACACCCGCACCGCGTACTGCTTCGAGGCCTACCCAGGACTCTCCGGCGACCACGACCGTGGCATGCTCACCGTGCCCGCCGACGAGCTCGAGGCCCTGATGCGGCGGGCCGCCGCCGCCGGCATCCGCCCCGCCGTGCACGCCATCGGCGACAACGCCAACAGTCTCGCCCTCGACGCCTTCGAGGCCGTGGGCTGCACCGGCAGCATCGAGCACGCCCAACTTCTCACCGCGGCCGATGTGGCCCGGTTCGCCCGCCTGGGGATCACAGCCAGCGTTCAACCCGAACACGCCCTCGACGACCGCGACGTGGCCGACCGGTACTGGGCCGGCCGCACCGAACGGGCGTTCCCGCTGGCCGACCTGCTGTCCGCCGGGGTGCAGCTGGCGCTCGGCTCCGACGCACCCGTCGCGCCACTCGACCCGTGGGTGGCCATCTCGGCCGCCGTGGGGCGCAGCCGGGGCGAGCGCGCCGCCTGGCACCCCGACCAGGCGATCTCCCGGCAGGCCGCGCTGGCGGCATCCGCCCGAGGCCGGCACGGCATCGGTGTGGGCCAGATCGCCGACCTCGCGATCTGCGAGATCGACCCGTTTGTGGCGTCGGTGGCCGATCTGCGACGGATGCCCGTGGCCGCGACACTGCTCGGTGGCCGGTTCACGCACAGCACACTCTGAGGTGCGGGGGATAACCCCCACACAGATCCGGCGGCTGAGGGGATGGGCGCAGGCCGCCGCCGAGAGCACGCTGGAACCATGACCAACGACACCCTCAATTCCGCCACGGGCGCCGGTGACACCACCGGGAGCCCGAACTCTGCCACGCTGGGCTTCGTGCAGCCCGCCATCAAGCCCGCCGAGAGCGGCCAGAGCCCGACCGGCTATCTCAGCCTGTGGGCGCGCACGCCCAGGGAGCTCGGCTTCCTGCTGCCGACCCTGCCCATCGTCATCGTGTCCCTGACCGTCCTGGTGACCCTGTTCGCCACGGGAGTGAGCCTGGTGGCCCTGTTCGTGGGCCTGTTCATCGTCGTGGCCGCCCTGTACGCCGCCCGCGGCTTCGGCGTCGTCGAGCTCACCCGGCTGCGCTGGGCCGGCCAGCCGGCCATCACCCCGCCGCAGTGGACACCGCGCGGCGAACCCGCGACGCCGCTGCGCGCCATCCTCGGCCCGCTGGTGTCCGGTCATTACTGGCTGTACCTGCTGCACGGCATGATCGTGAATTTCATCGTGGGCGTCGTGTCCTGGTCGATCGTCATCGTGTGGCTGTCCGGCGCGCTTGGCGGGCTCACCTACTGGATCTGGAGCTGGTCGCTGCCCAACGACAGCGAGTCCGTGGGGCTCTTCGATCTGATTACCGGTTCGTTCGGCCCCGACAGCGGCCAGAACCTGGCCGCCGAGAACGTGCTGAACGCCGCCCTGGGCCTGGCCTTCCTGCTCACCCTGCCGTTCGTCACCCGCGGCATGGTCTTGATGCACCAGGGCATCGCCAGCGTGATGCTCGGCGCCTGGTCGTCCGAGGCCCTGCAGCGCGAGGTCGCCGACCTCAGCGCCTCCCGCGGCGCGGCCGTGTCGGCTGAAGACCAGTCGCTGCGGCGGCTCGAACGCGACATCCACGACGGGCCCCAGCAGCGCCTGGTGCGCCTGCAGATGGATCTCGCCAGCGCCGAACGCCGGCTCGACGACGACCCGGATGCCGCGCGCCGGCTTCTCGTCGAGGCCCGCGAACAGGCGCGCGACACGCTAGAGGAACTGCGGGCACTCTCCCGCGGACTGGTGCCGCCGATCCTGCAGGACCGCGGCCTGATCGTGGCCCTGGAGTCGCTGGCCGCTCGCAGCACCGTGCCCGTTCAGCTGGAACTGCAGGTGGACCACGACCTGCGGCTGCCCTCGGAGATCGAGCGCAGCAGCTACTTCATCGCCGCCGAACTGCTCACCAACGTGGCCAAGCATGCCGGGGCCACTGGCATCCGGCTGCACCTGGAACTCCGCCGGGTCCCGGAGGACGACTCCACCTGGCTGGACCTCTGGGTGATCGACAACGGCCGCGGCGGCGCGGTGCTGCAGGACGGCCACGGTCTGGCCGGCCTGGACGAACGCCTCAAGGGCCTGCGCGGCATCCTGTCGGTGCGGAGCCCGCACGGCGGCCCCACCGCGGTGGGCGCGCACATCCCTGTGGTGCACGACCTGGGCAGCTCCGTCGTTCGGTGATGAGTGCGCCCTATCCTGAACGGGTGAGCACACTCCAGCGTCCCACCCCGACCGCACCGCTACGCCTGGTCCTGGCAGAGGACTCCGTGCTGCTGCGTGAGGGTCTGGTGCGGCTGTTCGCCGAGGCAGGTTTCGACACCGTGGCCGCCTACGGCGACGCCGACGCCCTGCTCGCCGAGATCGAAGCCCTGCGACCCGACCTGGCGGTGCTCGACGTTCGTATGCCGCCCACCTTCCGCGACGAGGGGGTGCGCGCCGCGATCGAGCTGCGGCGCCGGCTGCCGGGCATCGGCATCCTGCTGCTCAGCCAGTACGTCGAGGGCACCTACGTGCAGGAGCTGCTGGCGTCGGGGGAGGGCGGCCTGGGCTACCTGCTCAAGGACCGGGTCGCGTCGCTCGACGAGCTGCAGGATGCCGTCGCCAGGGTGAGCGCCGGCGGCACGGTGCTCGACCCGCAGGTGGTGCGCGAACTGCTGGCCCGCCGCACCAGTCCGCTGGCGGCGCTGACCCCGCGGGAGCGTGACGTGCTCGGCCTGATGGCGGAAGGGCGCACCAACGTGGGCATCGCCGAACGCCTCGTGATCGGGGTCGGCGCGGTGGAGAAGAACGTCACCGCGATCTTCGTCAAGCTCGGGCTCGACGACACCGGGTCCGATCACCGCCGGGTGCTCGCGGTGCTGGCCTTCCTGCAGGGCTAGCAACTGCAGGGCTAGCAACTGCAGGGCGCCCCTGACTTGCGGCACCGTGCCCCGTCAACGCCCGCACACGGTGCTTCGTTCGCACGTCGGCGAAGAGCAGGGATCACTCGGCAGGGGGAGACGGGAACAACGGCGTGTACCGCCGCCAGAAGCCGAGATACCGGGTGCCGCCCACCACGATCGAGCCGGCCAGGAAGCCCACGCCGCCCACTACGGAGATCGCGAGGCAGACGAGCAGCGGCAGGCCAAGCCCCAGAGTGATCCCGGCCAGCAACAGGCCGAGCAGGGTGGAGTTCACCGCGATGATGAACATCATGCTGCTGCCCAGAACCTGGCTGAAACTCCGCGGCTTGCCGCCCAGGAAGTAGTAGGTGGTCTGGGTGCCGGGCAGGTCGTCGAACCGGGACGCCATCAGGTACGGCGCGACCCCGGGGTCAAGCTCCACGTACGCCGCCCGCAACCTGTTCATCGCCAGCACGTAGGCCAGGTCCTCCATGCTCACATTCGTCACCCGTACCTGGGTGAGGACACCCACGAGCAGGATGATGCCGAGCACCGTGAGGGCGAAACCGGGGAAGCCCTCGTCGAACTGGGTGGCCTGCCCGGCCAGGGCCAGGCTCACCAGCCCGGCCGAGACCAGGTACAGGAACATGCTGATGCGGGTGAGCACCTCACCCTGGGTGGTGCTGCGCGAAGCCAGCAGGCTCCAGTGCTCGGTGGCGAGCAGCTGGGCGCGCACCGCGGGCGGTACCTCCGGGTTCGGGCGGGCCGGCGCCGGTTCCTCGTCGGGCATGCAGCCATAGTGGCCCGCATCCGCCAAGCCGCACAGTGCACCCGGCGTGACAGGGCACGGCGTGAGGGAGCGGACCCACGATAGAGGACACTGGGACCATGAGCGTGATTGAGAACTCCAAACTGGCCATCGTCGGCGCCGGCGCCGTCGGCACATCCCTGGCCTACGCGGCCCTGATCCGCGAGTCCGCCCGTGAGGTGGCTCTGTACGACATCAACTCGGCCAAGGTGGCCGCCGAGGTGCTCGACCTCGCACACGGCACCCAGTTCACCGGGGCATCCAGGGTCACCGGCGGCGATGACCTCGACGTGGTGAGTGGCGCCAACGTCGTCGTGATCACCGCCGGCGCCCGCCAGCATCCCGGCCAGTCCCGCCTCGAGATGGCCGGCGTGAACGTCGAGATCCTGCGCGACCTGATGCCCAAGCTCGTCGAGCGGGCCCCCGACGCCATCTTCGTCCTCGTCACCAACCCCGTCGACGTGCTCGCCGTGGCCGCCCAGCAGTTCAGCGGCCTGCCGCCGGCGCGGGTGTTCGGCTCCGGCACCGTGCTCGACTCCTCCAGGCTGCGCTGGATGCTCTCCGAACGCGTCGGCGTGGCGATCTCCAACGTGCACGCCCTCATCGTCGGCGAACACGGCGACTCCGAGTTCCCGCTCTGGTCGCAGGCGCGTATCGGGCCGATCTCGCTGGCCGACTGGATGCTGGCCCGCGGCGCCACCGGACCGGCGCAGGGCAGCGGATCTGTGCCGTTCTCCGAGGCCGAGTTCGAGTCGATCGCTGACGAGGTCAAGAACGCTGCCTACAAGGTGATCGAGGGCAAGGGCGCCACCAACTACGCCATCGGCCTCTCCGGCGCCCGCATTGTCGAGGCGGTGCTGCGTGACGAGGGAGCCATCCTGCCGGTCAGCTCGGTGCTCACCGACTACCGGGGTGTCAGCGGGGTGGCCCTGTCGGTGCCCAGCGTCATCGACGCCAGCGGTATCGCCCGCGTCATCGACGTGCCGTTCTCGGCCAAGGAGCAGGCGCTGTTCGAACACTCCGCCGCCACCCTCCGCGCCTCCCTCGACACCCTCGGACTGGCCTGACCCGTGGAACCGAAACTCGGCTACGGCTGGACCGAAGACAAGATTCCCGACCTCACCGGCCGCACCGCCATCGTGACCGGAGCCAACTCGGGTTTGGGCTTCGTGACCGCGGCGCAGCTGGCCGCGCACGGCGCATCCGTGACCCTGGCCGTGCGGGACGGCGCCAGGGGAGCGGCGGCCGTGGAGCGGATGCGGGATCGCCTGCCGGATGCCGATCTGTCGGTTCGAGTGCTGGACCTGGCCAGCCTGGTCTCGATTGCCGCTTTCGCCGAGGAGTTCATCGCCGGCCCCGGTCGTCTCGACCTGCTGGTGAACAACGCCGGTGTGATGAACCTGCCCGAGCGGCGCACCGTCGATGGTTTCGAGATGCAGTTCGGCACCAACCACCTGGGTCACTTCGCACTGACCGGGCGGCTGCTTCCGCTGCTGGTGGCCGGCCCGGATGCGCGCGTGGTGACGCTGTCGTCGACGGTGCACCGCATCGGACGGATGAACTTCGACGACCTGATGGGCACCAGGCGCTACCGGCCGTGGCCGGCGTACGGGCAGAGCAAGCTCGCCAACCTGTTGTTCACCAGCGAGCTGCAGCGCCGGTCGGCGGCCGCGAAGCTGTCCCTGCGGGCGATGGCTGCGCATCCGGGCTTCGCCCTGACGAACCTGCAGACCGCCGGTCCTGCCATGCGCGGTGCGAAGACCACCACCAGGCGCAGCCGCCTGATGGCGACGCTGACCCGGGAATTCGCCCAACCGGCGGTGTGGGGTGCGTTGCCGTCGCTGTACGCGGCCACCCTGCCCGGGCTGGCCGGCAACTCGTTCGTCGGGCCGGAGGGGTTCGGGCAGCAGCACGGGCATCCGGTGCCCGTCACACGCTCCAAGCGCGCACAGAACACCGACGACGCCCGCCGCCTCTGGACGGAGAGCGAGCGCCTTACCGGTGTGACCTACGTCTTCGCCTGACCCGGAAGGGCCCGAGACCCTTGCAATATGGAGGGGATGACGGGAATCGAACCCGCGCCATCAGTTTGGAAAACTGAGGCTCTACCATTGAGCTACATCCCCATGTGCCACACCTGCTGGCACTCGAATATCGTAGTACAGGTTTCGGTGCGTGATTTCCCCAGCGCCGACAAACACCCCGGAACGCGCCCGGAATCCGCTCAGGGACGCCCCGGGCTGCGGGTGGTGCACTAGACTGACGGAGGTCAATCCGCCTGTCGCGTGAGTATGCGTGCCAAGTTGGTGGCCCCAACGGGTGAGATGACATCCGGGGCGTAGCTCAGCTTGGTAGAGCGCTCGGTTTGGGACCGAGAGGTCGCAGGTTCGAATCCTGTCGCCCCGACCATCACCCCCCTGCACATCTGTCGAACATAATCTGTCGAACACAGGAGATTTAAACGTGAAGTCCACGGTAGAAAAGCTGAGCCCCACGCGCGCCAAGGTCACCATCTCGGTGACTCCGGAAGAGCTGAAGCCCAGCATCACCCACGCCTACGGGCACATCGCCGAAGACATCAACATCCCCGGCTTCCGCAAGGGCAAGGTCCCGCCCGCCATCATCGACCAGCGCGTCGGCAAGTCCGCCGTGCTGGAGCACGCGGTCAACGAGAGCCTCGACGGTTTCTACCGCAAGGCCGTTGACGAGCACAAGCTGCGCCCGCTCGGCCGTCCGGAGGCCGACATCGTCGAGTGGCCCAGCGACAAGGACTTCTCCGGAGACTTGCAGCTGGCCATCGAGGTCGACGTGCGTCCCGAGATCGACCTGCCCGTCTACGAGGGCATCAAGCTCACCGTCGACGCCGTCGAGATCTCCGACGATGAGGTCACCGAAGAACTCAACACCTTGCGCAGCCGCTTCGGCACGCTGATCACGGTCGACCGTCCCGCCACCTCGGGCGACTTCGCCCAGATCGACCTCGTCGCATCCGTCAACGGTGTCGAGGTCGACAACGCCAGCGGCATCTCCTACGAGGTCGGCTCCGGCGACCTCATCGAGGGCATCGACGAGGCCCTCGAGTCCCTCACCGCCGGTGAGACCACCACCTTCGCCTCCAAGCTGCTCGGCGGCGACCACGAGGGCGAGACCGCGGAGATCACCGTCACCGTCATCGCTGTCAAGGAGCGCGAGCTTCCCACCGCCGACGACGACTTCGCGCAGATCGCCAGCGAGTTCGACACCATCGACGAGCTCACCGAGAGCCTCAAGGTCCAGGTCGGCCGCTCCAAGGTCTTCGGCCAGGGCAACCAGGCCCGCGAGCTGCTCATCGAGCAGCTGCTCTCCTCCGTCGAGGTCCCGATCCCCGAGGCCATCATCGCCGACGAGGTGCACCGTCACCTCGAGGGCGAGAACCGCCTCGAAGACGAGACCCACCGCGCCGAGGTCACCGAGGCCAGCGAGAAGACCTTCCGTCAGCAGATCCTGCTCGACACCATCGCCGAGGCTGAGAAGGTCAAGGTCAGCCAGGACGAGCTCACCCAGTACCTGATCCAGGGTGCCTCGCAGTACGGCATGGACCCGAGCGAGTTCGTTCAGGCCCTGTCCGGCAACGGCCAGATCCCGTCCATGGTCGCCGAGGTCGCCCGCAACAAGGCCCTCGCGATCGCCCTGGGCAAGGCCGAGGTCACCGACTCCAACGGTGCCTCCGTCGACCTGTCCGAGTTCACGGCCGTCGTCGACGACGAGCCTGCAGCCGACGAGGCTCCTTCTGACGAAGCCGCCTCTGATGAAGCCGCCTCTGATGAAGCAGCCGAGGAGGCCCCGGCCGCCGAGGCCAAGCCGAAGAAGAAGGCTGCTGCAAAGAAGTAACCCCGACGCCTGATGGCGCTGGTAAACGGGTCGGATGTCTGCGGACATCCGGCCCGTTCTGCGTGTACCGCCGCCGGCGTGAATCTGCCGAGGGCGAACAGAGCCTTTTGCGCGCGTTGGACCCTATAGATTCATTCTGAAGCGACAAGCGAAACGGAGCGCGACATGGCCGAAATGGCACTTACACCCGGCGTTTTTGACAAACTGCTGGCCGACCGCATCATCTGGCTCGGCTCAGAGGTGCGAGACGACAACGCCAACGAGATCTGTGCCAAGATCCTGCTGCTGGCCGCAGAGGACTCGCAGCGGGATATCTTCCTCTACATCAACTCACCCGGTGGCTCGATCACCGCGGGCATGGCAATCTACGACACCATGAAGTTCGTATCGAACGACATCGTCACCGTGGGAATCGGACTGGCGGCCTCGATGGGCCAGTTCCTGCTCTCCTCCGGCACCAAGGGCAAGCGGTACATCACCCCGAACGCGCGCGTGCTGTTGCACCAGCCGTCCGGTGGGTTCGGCGGCACGGCGGCCGACATCCAGACCCAGGCCAAGGTCATCCTCGACATGAAGAAGCGGATGGCAGAGCTCACGGCCGAGCAGACCGGCAAGTCGGTCGAGCAGATCCTCATCGACAACGACCGCGACAACTGGTTCACCGCCCAGGAAGCCCTGGACTATGGATTCGTTGACCACCTGCGCGAATCTGCGACGCAGGTTGTCGGCGGCGGCGGCACCGACGACTCAGTGAACAAGAAGTAGGACGGGCAGAAAATGGAATTCACTAATTTTGGCCACCAGGCCGGCAGAATGGCGCCCGGTGGAATGGCACCGCAGGCCCCGCAGTCGCGTTACATCCTCCCCACCTTCGAGGAGCGCACCGCCTACGGCTACAAGCGCCAGGACCCGTACGCCAAGCTGTTCGAGGACCGCATCATCTTCCTCGGCGTGCAGGTTGACGATGCCTCGGCCGACGACGTCATGGCCCAGCTCCTGGTCCTCGAGAGCCAGGACCCCGACCGCGACATCGTGATGTACATCAACTCGCCCGGTGGCTCCTTCACCGCCATGACGGCGATCTACGACACCATGCAGTACATCCGTCCGCACATCCAGACGGTCTGCCTCGGCCAGGCGGCCTCCGCCGCCGCCGTGCTGCTGGCCGGTGGAACACCCGGCAAGCGCCTCGCGCTGCCGAACGCCCGCATCCTCATCCACCAGCCGTCGGCCGGCGGCCAGGGTGGCGGCCAGGCCTCCGACATCGAAATCCAGGCGGCCGAGATCCAGCGGATGCGCGAATGGCTTGAAGAGACCCTCGCCGGTCACTCCAACCGCACCAAGGAGCAGGTCCACAAGGATATCGACCGCGACAAGATCCTCGGCTCGAAAGAGGCCCTCGAATACGGTCTGATCGACCAGATCCTGACCAGCCGCAAGAACGTGCCCACGCTGGTCAAGTAGTACCGCAACGGACGGGTTGGCCCTCTGGTCAGCCTGTTCACCGAACGGCGCGTCGCCCCGAGGCGGCGCGCCGTTTCGCATTGTTCCGTGGCTGCACGCATCTGTCACACGCACAAGCTAGGCTCGAATTCAGCGTCATTGATGGAGGAGGCTCACGGATGGCCCGAATAGGCGAGAGCGCCGACCTGTTGAAGTGTTCTTTCTGCGGAAAGAGCCAGAAGCAGGTGCAGCAGCTCATTGCCGGACCCGGCGTGTACATCTGCGATGAATGCGTTGAGCTCTGCAACGAGATCATCGAAGAACGTCTGGCCGAGGCCGGAGCCGAAGAAGTCGGCAGCGAATTCGAGCTGCCCAAGCCCCGGGAGATCTTCGGATTCCTCGAGGAGTACGTCATCGGGCAGGAAGCCGCCAAGCGCGCCCTCGCCGTGGCCGTCTACAACCACTACAAGCGCGTGCGCAGCCGCGCCACCCTGACCGCGGCGGACGCCATCCATGACGACGTCGAGATCGCCAAGTCCAACATCCTGCTGATCGGCCCCACCGGTTGCGGCAAGACCTACCTCGCCCAGACCCTCGCGAAGCGGCTCAACGTGCCGTTCGCCGTCGCGGATGCCACGGCCCTCACCGAGGCCGGCTACGTGGGTGAAGACGTCGAGAACATCCTCCTCAAGCTCATTCAGGCCGCCGACTACGACGTGAAGCGCGCCGAGACCGGCATCATCTACATCGACGAGATCGACAAGATCGCCCGCAAGGCCGAAAACCCGTCGATCACCCGCGACGTGTCCGGGGAGGGCGTGCAACAGGCGCTCTTGAAGATCCTCGAGGGAACCGTCGCCTCGGTGCCGCCGCAGGGCGGCCGCAAGCATCCGCACCAGGAGTTCATCCAGGTGGACACCACCAACGTGCTGTTCATCGTTGCCGGCGCTTTCGCCGGGCTCGACGACATCATTTCCCAGCGTGCCGGCAAGAAGGGCATCGGCTTCGGCGCCCCGCTGCACAGCAAGGGCGACGACATCAACCTCTTCAGTGAGGTGCTGCCGGAAGACCTGCACAAGTTCGGGCTGATCCCCGAATTCATCGGCCGGCTGCCCGTGGTGACCACGGTCACCCAACTCGACCAGGTCGCCCTGATGCAGATCCTCACGGTGCCCAAGAACGCCCTGGTGCGCCAGTACCAGCGCATGTTCGAGCTCGACGGTGTGGAACTGGACTTCGAACAGCCCGCGCTCGAGGCCATCGCCGACCTCGCGGTCCTGCGCAAGACCGGTGCCAGAGGCCTCCGCGCCATCATGGAGGAGGTGCTCGGACCGATCATGTTCGAGGTACCGTCTGCCACGGATGTCGCCCGCGTCGTGGTCACCCGCGAATCGGTCCTCGAGAACGCGGCTCCCACCATCGTGCTGCACTCGGCTCGGCGCGAGGAGAAGTCCGCGTAACCGGTCCCGTCCGCCCCGAACCGCCCCCGACCTCACATCGGGGGCGGTTCTGCGTCCACGGTCGATTACGTTTACGGCCGGTTAGTCGAGCCCGCGGCGGTCGAGCAGGGGCTGGATGTGCGCGTCGCGACCGCGGAAGGACCTGTAGGCGACCAGCGGGTCGCCGCTGCCGCCCACGCCGAGCAGCCGGTCACGGAACCTGTCACCGTTGGCCCGGGTCAGGCCGCCGTTCTCGGTGAACCAGGCCACGGTGTCCGCGTCGAGCACCTCGCTCCAGATATAGGAATAATAGCCGGCGTCGTAGCCGCCGGAGAAGGTGTGCGCGAAATATGTGCTCGCGTACCGGGTGGGGACCACGGGGTTGTCCAGGCCCACCGCGGCCAGCGCGGCCGCCTCGAAGGCAGCCACATCCGCCACGGTGTCGTCGGCGGTGATGCGGTGCCAGGCCTGGTCGAGCAGGGCGGCGGCAAGGTACTCACTGGTGGCGAATCCCTCGTTGAACGTCGCCGATTCGCGGATGCGGTCCACGAGCTCCTGCGGCATGGACTCGCCGGTGCGGTAGTGCCTGGCGTAATTCGCCAGGACCTCGGGCCAGAGCATCCACATCTCGTTGACCTGGCTCGGGAATTCGACGAAGTCCCTGTAGACATTGGTGCCGGCGAAGCGCGGGTAGGTGACCTGCGCGAAAAGACCGTGCAGGGCGTGCCCGAACTCGTGGAACAAGGTGGTGACCTCGTCGAAGGTGAGCAGGGTGGGGGAGCCAGCGGCGGGCTTGGGCACGTTGAGGTTGTTGGTGACGATGGTGGGAGTGCCCAGCAGGGTGGACTGCGAGACCAGCGCGTTCATCCAGGCACCGCCGCGCTTGGAGTCGCGGGTGTAGAAATCGGCGATGTACAGGCCCACCGGGGAGCCGTCCTCGTTCGCGACCTCGAAAACGCGAGCCTCGGGATTCCAGGCGGTGAGGTCGGGCCGTGCGGTGAAGGTGATCCCGTAGAGCCGGGTGGCAGCGTAGAAGACCCCGTCGTGCAGCACCCGCTCCAGTTCGAAGTACGGCCGCATGGCGCTCGTGTCGACGTCGTACCTGGCCTGTCGTACCTTCTCGGTGTAGAACGCCCAGTCCCAGGCAGCGAGCTCGAAGTCGCCGCCAGAGTCTCGTACCGCGGCCTGCAGCGCCTGCTGTTCGTCGCGCGCGTTGCGTGCCGCGGCGGGCGCGAGTCGATCCAGCATCCCGGCGACGGCTTCCGGGGACTTCGCGGTTTCGTCGGCCGTGACGTATGCGGCGTGGCTGGCGAAGCCGAGTAGCCGCGCGCGCCGGGCTCGCAAGCGGGTGATCTCGAGCACCAGCTCGCGGTTGTCGTGCTCGCCGCCGCGGATGCCGCGTGACCGGGACGCGGTCAGCAGGCGTTCCCGAACCGCGCGGTTGGTGAGCGAGGCGAGGTACGGATGGCTGGTCGGCAGCACCAGGGTGATGACGTACTTGCCGGTAAGACCCCGTTCGGCGGCGGCGCCGGCGGCCGCCGAGATCTCGCCGTCGCCGAGCCCGTCGAGCTCGGCGACGTCGTCGATCACGACGGCGAGGTCGTTGGTGTCGGCGAGCAGGTTCTTCTCGAACCGGGTGGTGAGGGTGGACAGACGCATGTTCAGGTCGCGCAGGGATACTTTGTCAGCGTCAGAGAGCGCCGCGCCGGCGAGGGTGTACTCGGTGTGATATCGCTCGAGCAGGTACGCGGTCTCCGGGTCGAGATCCAGGGAATCACGTCGCTCCTGCAGCGACGCGATACGGGCGTACAGCGCAGGGTCGAGCCGAATGGCGTCGGCGTGCGCTGCGAGCAGCGGTGCGAGCTCCTCCTCGAGTGCGGTGCCGAACTCTGTGGCGTCCGACGAGCTCAGCGAGAAGAACACCGTGGCCACGCGCTGCAGAACCTGTCCGCTGCGTTCGAGTGCGATGAGGGTGTTCTCGATGGTCGGCTCCGCGGGGTCTGCCGTGATGGCCGTGATCTCGGCGAGCTGCTCGGCCATCCCGGCGTCGAACGCCGGACGATAGTGCTCGTTGCGGATCTCACCGAAGGGGGGCAGCTGGTAGGGCAGGGTGCTGGGAGCAAGGAAGGGATTCGCGGAGTCGGCCATGGACCCAGCCTAGGACGCCGGTTGACGGGGCCGCTCACAACGGGGCCAGGCGTCGTACAGTGGCGGCATGAACAGTGTCGGCACGAGCAATGGAGGCCGGGGTGACACCCCGGAGCGACAGGAGACCGCACCTCGTGCCGGGCATCCGTTCGGTCACGAGCACCCGCAACGGGTGTTGACCTGGCGCACCGCCGAGAATTCCGCCGGCTACCTGCTCCCGCACTTGCGACCCGGCCTCAGCCTGATCGATGTCTCGAGCGGAGCGGGCACCGTCACGCTCGATCTGGCCCGACGGCTCGCGCCGGGCTCCGTTCTCGGCGTGGACACGTCGGCCCTGGCCGTGCAGCAGGCGGCGGGCCTGGCCTTCGATGAGGGAGTGCACAACGCCAGGTTCGCGGTCGGGAACGCCTACGCGCTGCCGGCGGAGGACGCATCCGTGGACATTGTGCACGCGCACCAGGTGTTGCAGCACCTGGACAACCCGGTGGCGGCGCTGCGTGAGATGAGGCGGGTCCTCAAGCCCGGCGGCATCCTCGCCGCCCGCGATGCGGACTACGGTGCCGTGGCCTGGTACCCGAAGCTGGCCGGGCTCGGCTCCTGGATGCAGGTGTACCGCGCGGTGCACAGCTTCGACGGCGGTGACCCCGACGCCGGTCGGGCGTTGAAGGCCTGGGCCAGGCAGGCCGGCTTCGACACGGTGAGCGTGAGCGCGTCGATCTGGTGCTTCTCGTCGGAGGCGGAGCGGGAATGGTGGGGCGAATCCTGGGCGGCGCGCGCAATCGAGGCGGACTTCGCCGCTCACGCCATCGAGTCCGGGGCCGCCCGGCTGAGCGACCTGCACGAGATCAGCGCCGCGTGGCACCGGTGGGCCGAGGATCCGGACGGCTGGTTCTGCATGCCGCACGGCGAGATCATCGCCGTCCAACCGTCCTGATCCGCCGGCACAGTGCGGTAGAAATGGTACCGATGCCCATTCTCACGTCCCTCCAACTCTGGGCCGAGTCGTTCCCCGACCAGGTCGCCGTGGCCGTTGACGACGACAAGGTCAGCTATGCCCAGTTGCGCCAACGCATTCTCGACCACCCCGGCAGCACCGGCCTCACCGTGCTCAACAGGGTCAACAGCATCGACGTCGTCGCTGACTTCCTCGCGGCTGTGTCGGGCAGCGGATGCGTCGCCATGCTCGACCCGCACTGGCCGGCAGAGCAGCGCGCCGAGGTCGAGGGGCGCCTACGCGGCATCGCCACCGGATCCGATGCGCGCAGTGCGCCGGGTGCGTCCGGTCCTGGAGGAGGCACCGCGGGGCGTCTTACCGACGGTCCGGCAGAGTCCACCTTCCTCTACGGATTCACCTCGGGAACAACCTCCCTGCCCAAGGCCTTCCGCCGCACGCGGCGGTCCTGGCAGCGGTCACTCGAGCACAGCGCCGAGGTGCTGCACCTCACACGGCATGACCGCACGCTCGCGCCGGGTCCGCTCACGGCCAGCCTCAACCTCTACGCGTTGGCCGAATCGCTGCAGGCCGGCGGCAGCTTCCATACCCTGGAGAGGTTTGATGTGGCGGCAGTGCTGGGCTGCCTCGAGCGGGAACGGATCAGCAGGCTGGTGGCCGTTCCGACCGTGCTGCGGATGCTCGCCGACCGGGCGGTGGCGGCCGGCCGGGTGGATCGCGGGCTCACCTGCATCGTGAGCGGTGGGGCCAGGCTCGACGCGGCCACCACCGGGCTGCTGCAACGGTGGGCGCCCCACGCCACCATCGTGAGCTATTACGGCGCCGCCGAACTGGGCTTCGTCGCGGCGTCGTCGGTGGCCCCTGGCGACGCTGCCGGCAGCGCCGTCGCCGGCGCCGACAGTGCCGTGGGCCAGCCCTTTCCCGGGGTCAGCATCCGCATCGCGGACGACGACGGCCGACCGCTCCCCGCCGGTGCGACCGGAACCATCCAGGTTGCCAGCGACTTCGTCTGTGACGGCTACCTGTGGGGTGATGACGGAGAGGCTTTTACACGCGTCGGCGCGTGGTGCACGGTCGGCGACCAGGGCTTTCTCGACGAGTCCGGCGTGCTGCACGTGCTGGGTCGCCGTGCCGACATGATCGTCAGCGCCGGCACCAATGTGTATCCGCAGGAGGTGGAGGCCGCCCTGCACCGGGTGCCAGGAGTGCAGGCCGCCGTGGTGACGGGATGCGCCGATGCCGTCGTCGGCACCCGGGTCGTCGCCGCCGTGATCGCCGCGCCCGTGGTGGACGCCGCCCGGCTCCGGAACGCCTGCATCTCAGCGCTGGCCGGCGAGCACCGGCCGCGTGATTTCTTCCGGCTGACCGAGCTTCCCGTGACGACGGCCGGCAAGGTCAGTCGCGGCCTGCTGGCCCGGTGGATCGAGGAGGAGGACCCCCGTGTCGTTCGCCTCCGCTGATCCGCTCAGCCCCACGCCGGGTGTCATCCCTGATGACCGGCAGCCCGTCATCCTGCTGGGCCGTCGCACGGCGTTCACCCGTTTCAACGGGGCCCTACGCGGCGTGACCGCCGCAGAGCTGCTGGCGCCGGTGCTCGAGGCAGTCCTGGCCGACAGTGGCCTGCCCGCCGCAGACGTCGATGACGTGATCATCGGCAATGCCGTGGCCGGCGGCGGCAACGTGGCGCGACTGGCCCTGCTCACGGCGGGACTTCCGCCGGCCGTTCCCGGGGTGACCATCGACCGGCAATGCGGATCGGGCCTCGAGGCCATCGTTCTCGCCTGCCGGCTCGTGCAGGCCGGTGCCGGCAGCCTGTACCTCGCGGGCGGGGTCGAGAGCACGAGCACGGCTCCGCTGCGAGCCCACCGGCTCAGTTCCACGGACGGCGCCCCGGATTTCTACGACCGGGTGCGATTCTCGCCCGACGACATCGGCGACCCGGACATGGGCGTTGCGGCAGAGACGGTCGCGGCCGCCTACGGCATCGAACGCGAGCGGCAGGATTCCTTTGCCCTCCGAAGCCACCGGCTCGCTGTTGCGGCCGGGCAGGCGGGCGCGTTCGCCACCGAGATCGTCGACGTTGAGACGGCGAACGGGCCGGTCTCGGTGGATTCCGGACCGCGGCCGACCTTGACCCCGAGCCTCCTGGCCCGGTTTCCGGCGGTGTTCACTGCTGGGGGAACGGTCACGGCCGGTAACTCCTGCGGCGACGCGGATGGCGCCGTGGTTGTGGTTGTCACCAGCCGGGCGCGGGCGGCCTCTCTCGGCGCATCCGGTTGCCTGGCCTTCGTAGATGCGGTGCCGGCGGGCGTCGACCCCAACCTGCTCGGGATCGGCGGCGGGGCGGCTGCGCTCAGACTCTTCGCCCGCACCGGTGTATCGGCCGCGCAGCTGGGCCGGGTCGAGTTCACCGAGGCGTTCGCGTCGCAGACGCTGGCATCGCTGGACCTGATAGCGGTCCCGGTGGAGCGCGCCAACCTGCAGGGCGGTGCCATCGCGCTCGGGCACCCCTACGGAGCTTCCGGCGCGCTGCTGGTTCTGCGCCTGCTCAGCCAGTGCCGCGCCGAGGCTTCGGCGGGTGAGCTATCCCTGAGCGCCCTGAGCATCGCGGGCGGACTGGGGCTCGCCGCCCTGTGGCGGTGGGAGAGCTAGGGCGCTGGGAGAAAACGGGCAGTGGCGGAACAAGGGCAGTGGCGGAACGAAGACTAGATCCAGTCCTCGTCATCGTCCATGACGATGGCGGGCTGCGTGATGGTGGCGCTGTCTTCCTTCGGGTCGAACCGGATGACGGTGCCGTCGTCGAGCTCGATGACCGGGTTGCCTTCCAGCCAGGTCAACGTCCATCGCCAGGCGCTGGTGTCGTCGGGCAGCGCCTCGAGGTCGCCCTCGACCGCCTGCAGGGCGATGACGACGACCTCGGGCAGCCCGGTCGGCGGTTCTGCGCCGAGGGACCAGCGGGTTCCGAGCTGCATGGTTAGACCTCGGCCTGGTAAGTGACCAAGCTGGTGCGGGTGCCGACCTCGTCGTAGAGCTTCTTGGCGGACTTGTCGTCTGCCGTGGTGACCCACTGCAGGGTGCGGTAATTGTGCGCCTTGGCGTACTCGCGGGCGAATTCCAGCAGGGACTTGCTCACCCCGCCGTCACGGACAGCCGAGGTGACGAAGAGGTCGTCGATGAACAGTCCGACGTCGCCGCTGAGGGTGCGTGGGAACGGTCGGTAGAGCGTGAATCCGACGAAGTCCCCGTTGTCGTCGACCGCGACAGCGCCGTCGAGGTCATGGTTCTTGTCGATGATCCAGCTCCACACACGCAGAGCCTTCTCGTCGGTCAGGTCGCTCTTGGAGAACTCGCTATACCCTTCGAGCAGGCCCAGCCACGGGAAGAAGTCTTTGTCGCCCAGCGGGCGGACCTTGATTGACATGCGGTTCTCCTTAGATTTCCGACACCGTGGCGAGCACGATATCAGTTACGACCAGCTCATCGGCCTTGACGAAGGTCAAGTCCGTGATCCGGCCTACTGCTTTCAAATCGGCGGCGACCTGCGCGAGCAGGGCAACCTCTGCTTCCGGTCCGCCGATGGTGGCGGAGACGACGGCAGACTTCTGTGACGCCTTCGCGTCGGTCTTCGCGCGGCGGATGCCCGTGAGCGCCCGGCTGGCCAGGTCCAGCAGCGCGAGGCTGTCGGCGTCCGGCGTCGTGCCAGAGGCGACCGGCCATGGGGCACGGTGCACCGAGTCGTCGTTGGACCACGACCAGGCTTCTTCGGTGGCGAACGGCACGAACGGGGCAAACAGGCGCAGCAGGGTCGACAGGGCGGTACGCAGCGCGGCGACGGCCGACGCCTGCTCCGGACCGGGCTCGCCGTAGGCGCGTTCCTTGACCAGTTCGAGGTAGTCGTCACAGAAGGTCCAGAAGAAGCTCTCGGCGGTCTCGAGCGCACGGGCATGGTCGAATGCGTCGAACGCGGCGGTCGCCTGGCCGACGACGACGTCGAGACGGGCGAGCATGCTCACATCGATGGGTTCGGTCACCGGTGCTGCGTCATCGCCGGCGAAGCCGAGGATGAACTTGCTGGCGTTGAGGATCTTGATCGCCAGGCGGCGGCCGATCTTGATCTGGGTGGGGTTCTTCGGGTCGAACGCCGCGTCGGTGCCCAGCCGCGAGGACGCCGCCCAGTACCGTACGGCGTCCGAACCGTGCTGACTGAGCACGTCGGCGGGAGTGACCACGTTGCCCTTGGACTTGGACATCTTCTTACGGTCGGGGTCGACGATGAAGCCCGACAGTGCCGCGTGCTTCCACGGCGATTCGCCGTGTTCGAGTTCGGCGCGCAGGAGGGTGGAGAACAACCAAGTGCGGATGATGTCCTGGCCCTGGGGACGCAGCGAGTACGGGTACACGAGGTCGAAGAGTTCGGGGTCGCGCTCCCAACCGCCGGCCAGCTGAGGGGTGAGGGACGAGGTGGCCCAGGTGTCCATCACGTCGACCTCGCCGACGAAGCCGTTGGCCGCTCCGCGCTGCTCGGCCGTGTAGCCGGGGGCCACATCCGAGGACGGGTCGACGGGTAACAGGTCGGCGGTGGCGATGATCGGCTGGTCGAAGACCGGGTTGGACTCGGCGTCGAGCGGGTACCAGACGGGCAGGGGAACTCCGAAGAAGCGCTGGCGGGAGACAAGCCAGTCACCGGTGAGGCCGTTGACCCAGTTCTCGTAGCGCACGCGCATGAATTCAGGATGCCACTGCAGAGCGGATCCGTGTTCGATCAGGCGGGCGCGAAGCTTTTCGTCGCGGGCACCGTTGCGGATGTACCACTGGCGGGTAGAGACGATCTCGAGGGGCTTGTCGCCCTTTTCGAAGAACTTGACCGGGTGCACGATCGGCTTGGGGTCGCCGATCAGGTCGCCGGACTCACGGAGGAGCTCCACCATGGCCTGCTTGGCCGAGAAGACCGTCTTGCCGGCAAGCTGGGCGTAGGCGGCCAGCGCGGCCGGGGTGACGATGACGTCGGGGGCCTCGGCGATGATACGGCCGTCGAAGCCCATGATCGCGCGGTTGGGCAGGTCGAGTTCACGCCACCAGACCACGTCGGTCACGTCGCCGAAGGTGCAGATCATCGCGATCCCCGAGCCCTTGTCCTTCTGGGCGAGGTGGTGAGCGAGAATCGGGATCTCGACGTCGAACACCGGGGTGCGTACCGTGCTGCCGAAGAACGGCTTGTAGCGGTCGTCGTCCGGATGCGCGACAAGAGCGACGCAGGCGGCGAGGAGTTCCGGCCGGGTGGTCTCGATCTCGATGGTGGAGCCGTCCGGCTTGTGGAAGGAGACCCGGTGGTACGCGGCCGGCATCTCCTTGTCCTCGAGTTCGGCCTGGGCGACGGCAGTGCGGAAGGTGACGTCCCAGAGGGTGGGAGCCATGGCCTGGTAGGCCTCGCCACGGTTGACGTTGCCGACGAAAGCGAGCTGGGAGGCGGTGATGGACTCCGGCGCGATGGTGCGGTAGCTCTGGTTCCAGTCGACGCTGAGGCCCAGGGTGCGCCACAGTTCCTCGAACTGTTTCTCGTCCTCGACGGTGAGGCGTTCGCAGAGTTCGATGAAGTTGCGGCGGCTCACGGGGAGCTGGTCGGCGGCCTTGGTGCTCTTGCCGTCGCCCCCCTCGAAGGGCGGCACGAAGTCGGGCGTGTACGGCAGCGATGGGTCGCAGCGCACGCCGTAGAAGTTCTGCACACGTCGTTCGGTGGGCAGGCCGTTGTCATCCCAGCCCATCGGGTAGAAGACGCTCTTGCCGCGCATGCGCTGGAAGCGAGCCACGACGTCGGTGTGCGTGTAGCTGAAGACATGGCCGATGTGCAGTGAGCCGGAGGCGGTCGGCGGGGGAGTGTCGATCGAGAAGATCGACTCCTTCGTGGCGGCCGCGCGGTCGAAGCGGTAGGTGCCCTGTGCTTCCCAACTGGTCTCCCACTTGGCTTCCAGCCCTTCGAGGGCGGGCTTTTCGGGAACGCGGTCAGCGTTGGTCATGACACTCCGATTCGGTTCAGCGGCACCGTGTCGATGGTGAGGTGCCTTCAGTACTGCTGAACCAATCTAGCCGATTCTGCGCCCGAGGCCGCACGACGAGGGGGCGAACGGGCTGATCCGAGCGAGGATCGCGACGTTGGCTCCCACCGAATCTGCCTTTCGGCGGACATCTGGCGGGCGGGCGGCGCGGTGCCGGGGCGGTCGCCAGAATGGCGAAGAATATTGACATGAAAATACTTCAGATTTAACTTGTGCGCGGTGGTGGGAGACCGCTAGTTTGAGCGAAGGGGCAACCGATTTTTTTGGGTCTACCGGGGAATTTCCTTCCTGACTGGGTCAACTCAGGGTTTCGATTGGGTCGCATACTGCGGCCTTCATTCTGGACCCCGGCCTGCCCTGAACCGAAGGATTCCGTCATGCGTAAACCCAGTACACTCGCCCGGCGTATTGTGACCGTTGGTGTTGGCCCGGCCGCCATCCTGCTCGCCGGCGCGATGGTGTTCCAGGCGTCGAACGCCGCCTTCTCATCCTCGACCCGAAACCCCGGCAATAGCTGGAGTACCGGAAGCGTGGCCCTCACGGACGACGACAACGGCACCGCCGGCTTCCAGGTCACCAATGTCACGCCTGGCGACACGGGCGAGAAGTGCCTCGTCGTGACGGCATCGTCGTCCGTCGCCGGGGTAGTCAAGGCCTATGTGCAGAACCTGTCGCCCTCGGCGCAGGGACTGGAGAAATACATCAAGCTGAAGATCGAACAGGGCACCGGCGGGAGCTTCGCCGACTGCACGGGTTTCGTCATCGACCCGGCGGTCCCGGTCCTGCCGGCAGCGTCGTTGGCCACGCTGTCCACGGTCAATAGCGACTACGCCACCGGTGGTAGCGCGTGGACGACCACAGGAAACGCCAGCGGGGAGTCCAAGACCTACAAGGGCACCTGGACCTTCGACGCGACCGGACTGACCCAGCTGCAGGTCGACGCGTTGCAGGGCGCCTCCACCAGCATCGACCTCGTCTGGGAGCTGCAGAACAGCAACTAGTTCGGCCATCCCACCACCAGGTAGCGCCCCGACAGATCAGGTAGCAGTGTCCCTCGACAGCGGATCCACCGACAGCACCGTCGGTCGCCAGCCCCGCGCCGTGCGCGGGGGCTGGGGATTCCTGACGATCGCCACCCTGTCGAGGGCCTACCTGGTGCTGATGCTTGCCCTGGGCGCCTGCGCCACCCTGCCGATGCTCACCGGCCTCACGGGTTCGATCGTGCAGAGCGGGTCCATGGAACCGCTGATCAGCACCGGCGACGTCGTGCTCTCCGAGCCCATGGAGGCCGACACTCCGCCGCCCCTCGGGCGCGTCGTGAGCTTCCCCGCCCCGGCCGGATCTGCCACCGCAGGCACCATGCTGCACCGGGTCGTCGGGGCCAACGAGGACGGGTCGCTCATCACGGCGGGTGACGCCAACCAGAGCGTGGACAGCAGCCCCCTGGACCGGGGCGACATTATCAGCCAAGCCCAGCTCCTGATCCCCTGGATCGGGCTGCCCGCCTTCTGGCTGACCACGACGGCCATTACTCCGCTAGTGCTGTGGCTGATCCTCACCGCCGCGGCCGTCGTCGTCGTCGCGCTGGACGGCGCCGCGAACCCCCGGCCGCGCCGGCCCCGTGGACGTCACTTCCGACCGTCCCGCCAGGGGAGGGGCCCGCGGGTTGCTCCGGCCGAACTGGCCGCAGTGGGAGTCGTTGCGACCCTGATCGCCGTCACACTGGTGGCGGCACCGCCAACCGAGGTGACCGCCGCCTTCAGCGCCTCCACAACCATGGCCGGCAGCTCTTGGGAGACCGCCGGCCCCGCAACCCAACTGGCCTTCACGACCGCCCCCTCCGGGTCAACCGGCGGCGTCGCCTGGGCCCGTCAACCCGTCGTGGCCATCCAGAACGCCGAAGGGGAAACCGCGTCGAGCTCCGCCAGCGTGGCCCTGACCTTGACCAATCCGGCTGGGGCGACCCTGGCCTGCGCGGCCAATCCGGTAGCCGCCGTCTCCGGCCGGGCGTCATTCGCCGGCTGCCGCATCGACCGGGCCGGAACCTACACCCTGACCGCCCGTTCCGGCGCACTTCCCGCCGCTGTCAGCGCCACATTCACCATCACGACGGGCCCGGCCTCGAAGCTGGTCTTCACGGCCCAACCGGGTTCCACATCGGTGGACACGGCCTTTGCCGTCCAGCCGGTACTGGCGATCCAGGATGCCGGCGGGAACACCGTCAGCAGCACAGCGGCCGTCACCCTGGGCCTGACCAGCGCAGCAGGGGCCGGCCTCACCTGTACGGCCAACCCGAGAGCTGCCGTGGCCGGAACCGCGACCTTCGCCGGCTGCAAGATCACCAAGCCCGGGAGCTACTCCCTGACCGCGACCGCGGCCGGGTTGACCGCGGCCGTGAGCGGATCCGTCGCGATCAGCGCTGGTCCCGCCGCTCGCCTCGTCTTCACCACCAGCCCGTCCGGCTCAACCGGCGGGAGAGCTTTTGGCACCCAGCCCGTGGTCGCCGTACGGGACGCGGGTGGCAACGCCGTCGCCACCACCATGCCGGTCACCCTGGCGATCACCACAGCGGCGGGGGCAACCCTCGCCTGCAGCGCGAACCCGGCCACGGGCACCGGGACCGTCGCATTTGTCGGCTGCTCTATCGGGCGGGCGGGCACCTACACCCTGACCGCCAGCTCGGGAACACTCACGGCGGCAGTGAGCGCAAGCTTCACCATCGCGGTCGGACCCGCCACGAAACTGGGTTTCACGTCGGCACCGAGCACGACCCGGTACAACACCACCTTTGACACCCAACCCGCGGTCGCGATTCAGGACGCCGGCGGCAACACCGTCGCGAGCACCGCCGCCGTGACCCTGAAGCTCACGACCGCTGCCGGGGCCACGCTGTACTGCACAGCGAACCCCAAGGCGGCAGCGTCCGGGGTTGCGACGTACTCCGGCTGCAGGATCGACAAGGCAGGCAGCTATACGCTGACCGCCACATCCGGCGTCCTGACCGCGGCTGTCAGTGGCAGCTACACGGTGACCCCGGGTCCTGCAGCGAAACTGGCTTTCAGCGTCAACCCCGGTGGGTCGACCGGCGGCGTGGCGTTCTCCGGCCAACCCACGGTCGTGGTGCAGGACGCCGGCGGCAACATCGCGACCGGCACCACGCCGGTGACACTGAGCCTGACCACCGCAAACGGAGCCACGCTGACCTGCACGACGAACCCGGTCTCCCCGCTGTCGGGCGCAGCCGCATTCGCCGGCTGCGCCGTCGACCGCGCCGGCAGCTACACGCTGCGGGCGGTGTCCGGCAATCTCACCGCCGCCACGAGCGCAAGCTTGACGGTCGCGACCGGGCCCGCAGCCCGGCTGGTCTTCGTCTCTTCACCAGGGTCGACGACCTCGGCGACCACGTTCGGAAACACGCCGGCAGTGACCGTGCAAGACGCAGGCGGTAACGCTGTCACCGCGACCGGGCAGGCCACGCTTGCCCTGACCAATGCTGCCGGCGCAACACTGGCTTGCGCGACAAATCCCGCGCCGTCGTACGTCGGTTGGGGATTCATCTTCTCGGGATGCAGCATCGACAAGGCCGGTACATACACACTCACCGCAACCGCCGGCACTCTGACGACCGTGAGTCCCGCATTCACGGTCACGCCCGGTGCCGCGAGCAAGCTGGTCTTCGTTGCGGCTGGGTCGGGTGGGTCGGTGAACCAGGTCTGGGGCACCCAGCCGAGCGTGGCCATCCAGGATGCCAGCGGCAACGTCGTTGCGAGTTCGGCCTCGGTCACTGTCAGGCTGACGACCCCGGCAGGCGCCACTCTCACGTGTACCAGTAACCCTCGTGCGGCGGTGTCCGGTGTGGCGGCGTTCGCCGGTTGCCGGGTGAATCGGGCGGGGAGCTACACGCTCACCGCGACGTCGGGGACCCTCGCGGCGGGGGTCGGCCCCGGTTTCACGATCGCTCCGTAGTCGTGGAATAGCGGAGTTCGCCCGAACCCGCCCGATCAGAACGGCGGATCGTCGGGCAGGTCGCTTGTCCGCGGCCGTGCCGGTGTCGCTGGTGGTTTGGGTGTGGGGGCCAGGGTGGGTGGTGGCCCGAGGGTGGTTTCGGGGTAGGTGCGGTGGGTTTCCCCGGCCGGGGAGGTCCAGCGCAGCACCCCGCCGGGTTCTTGCACCACGGCCCATAGTGTTTGGTGTTTGGGCCGGCGGTGGGCGCGGCAGAGGTGGGCCAGGTTGTCGAAGTCGGTAGGTCCGCCGTGTTCTCGGGCGATGGTGTGGTCGATATCGCTGCGGGATGCGGGCCGGGTGCAGCCCGGGAAACGGCAGGTGCCGTCCCGCAGCGCAACCCAACGGCGCATATCAGCGGGGGCTGTGTAGTGTTCTTTTCCGACCGAAAGCACGGCCCCGGTCTCCGGGTGGGTGAGTATCCGAATGAAGCTGGGGCAGCCGGCAGCGATCTCCCGGGCGGTGTCGGCCGGGATCGGCCCGTACCCTTCCAGGAATCCCGGTTCCATGGTTCGGCCCATCAGGGTGAAGACCGGGACGGTGACCATCACGCTGCCGCGGATGCCGCCGCCGGTGCCGGCGGGGGTGACCCCGTCCAGGACCAGGTCAGAGTGCCCATGCCATCGGCCCGACCCTCCCACCAGACCCCGCGTTCGGCAACCGCGGCGGTGGCCCGTTGGGTCAGGGTCTCCGGGTGCGCCCGCTCCCGCATCCGCCGGGCCTTCACCGCGAGCTTGCCGACCGTGAGGTCTTTCGCCACGGGCAGCAACCTCGCTTCGAACTCGGCGGCCTCCTCGAGCGGGGGGAAGCTGAGCTGCTCCATCAACACCTGGCCATGCCGGTAACTGATCTCGCCGGAACTCATCGCCGTCGAAGTGGCCTGCATCGGGCCGGCGAACAAGGAGGATTCACCGATCAGGTTCTCCGCCGTGCGATCAGCCAGGCGCAGCGAGCAGGCGACCTCGGTCGTGATGGTGCGGCGGGCGATTTCCTGGTCTTCCCACGCCGCGACCTTCCGCGGGCTCGCGTCGGCGTCGGTGCGGACCGGCCCGCGGGCCGACTCGGCGGCGTAGTCCGGGTTGAGCAGTTTCGCGGTGGCAGGGTCGGAGCTCCACCGCTGCAGCTCCGCGAGTGCGCGAGCACGTTCGGCGGTCGCCTTCGCGATCCTGCGGTGGGCCTTCCTGGCCTTGGTGACCTTCCGGGCGAGGGTGGCCTGCGCCTGCTCCTGCAGGGTGCGGCGGCGCCGGTGCGCCTGCGCGTGAGCGTCGGCATCGGGGCTGCGGGCGTCGTGACCCGGGTCCTCCGGGTCGGTCGGGAACTGCTCAGCTGGGCTGCTCATACCCCGATAATCGCACCGACCACCGACACTCCAGCCCCTCCAGAACCGGGTGGGGAAAGGTCCTCAAACCGGCCGCCTGTGGAGGAGTAGCGGGCTGGACGCATCAACGGTCCCTTCGCTCGCTACGATGTCCCCATGGCCTACCGAGGGGGATTCAGTGCCGGATGATTCAGCGGCAGCCCCGCCCGATTCTCCCGGCGCGACCCCGATCCCGCCGCCCAGGCCCGCCTTCTGGCGGGAGCGTATCCCCGGGTTCGCCGACCGGCTGCCGACTAAGTGGCTCCTGACCGCACTGACGACCGTGCTCCTCGGGCTGTCGGCCGTGTTCGGCGGCCTCTCTGACGCACCGGTCCAGGCTGCCCCGGTCATCGCGGCGGGTGAACGCCACGTCGGATCCGAGCTCACCGTCACCGTCAGCCAGGCGCTGCTCATCGACGCCTTTCCTGAGCAGTTGCTCGTTCCGGCCGAGGGCAACCGGCTGCTCGTCGTACGGGCGATGGTGGACAACACCACCACGGAGGCCATCCGACTGGGCACGGCCGAGTCGGACAGGATCCGGGTGGGCGGGGTGCCCGGTCTGCCCGAGGCCGAGCCGCCGACCCGTGTCCTGGTAATCGATGACGGCAGCGGCACGGTGTTCGCGCAACCCGGCGTGCCTGTCGAGGTCGTATTCATCTGGGAGGTTGCCGGCGACGCCGTGGCGAAGGGTGACTCCATCGACGTTCAGCTGCTCGACCGCGTGCTCATCAGCGAGGGCGAGCTCACCTACGGCGGACTGTACGACGACCCCGTCGTGACGGGCACCCTGGAGCTGGAGCTGGGCGACGTCGGGGCCGGGGTGTCGGGATGACCCCGCCGATCGCGCGCTGGCGGTATGCCGCGAACGGGGCGGCGCTGCTGGCCGTCCTGTCCGTCGCGTCGGTCGTCTTACACACGACGCCGAACCGGGAGCTGCAGCACTCACCGATGGTCGTAGCGGCGACGCTGGCGGAGCCGGCCAGCGGGCGTGACATTCGCGCCACCGTGCATTCCGTCGCGATCACGGAGGCGGTGACCGCCGGAAACGGCTGGGCCGGCAGCACGCCGGGCGTCTGGGTTGTTGTCGAACTCAGCGTCGAGGCTGTGGTGGAAGACCGGGACAGGACACTCGGCACGGCCGTGCTGCGGGTGGGTGACACCGAATACAGCGCCTCGACCCGGCCGGGGACCGCCACGCTCGTTTCAGGCAGGCCCGCCACCGGCATCCCATTGACCGGCCCGCTCATGTTCGAACTCCCCGCGGACGTCGTCTCGGCTCCGGCTGCGGAACGCGCCACCCTCGAACTCGCCAGGAATTCCGACCCGCGCGTCGACTCCCTGCTTGTGATGCCCGTGGATCTGGCCGCACTGGACGTGCGACCGAGCATCGATGTCGACTTGCCCCATTGGGGCGTCAGGTGAGTCGCGGCGGAGAGCGCGCGGGTTGGCTGAGGCGGAACGGCCGAGCGTTGCTGGCCATTCTGGTGCTCCTACCGGCGACGCTGGGGATCATGTTCGCGAACCAGTGGATCCGGTATGTCGAGGACGGGCCCAGCCGGTCGGTGAACGTCACAGCGGGCGAAATGCTTGAGTACGGCAACGCACGGTGGCGCATCGAGGCGACCGACAGGGTCAGCGCAGACAGCGCAGCCGGGCGTGAGCGTGACCTCCCGGCCGGCACCGACCTGATATCCGTCACGGTCGAGGTCGACCCGACGGGCACAGGGCCGGATGGCGTGCCGGACGGGTGCACCGCACGGCTGGAGGAATCCGGTGGCGGGACCGTGACGCGGAGCTGGTCGAACGCCAGCCAGGGTGCGATCGACCTCGGCCCCGGAGGGCCGTCGCTCACCTCCTGCAGCTCAGACCTGAGCACCCGGTATTCCTTCGTGGCGGAGTTCGTGGTGCCCGCCGAGGCGGGGGACTCCTCGTCCCTCACCGTCAACATCTCCGTCCCGGGCGTCCTGCCCGAGTACGCCAGGTTCGCCGTGGACTGACCTGCCAGGTGCGGGTTACACGGTCGTGCTGACAGGTTCCGCGAGGGCGGCTGCCTGGCGCCGCTCGCCCAACCGGCGCAGGCAGTAGTCGTAGCCGGCGGCGATGAGACAGATGCGCAGCGGCTCGAGGAGGACCTCGATGGCGAAGATGAGGCCGTCGTCGACGATCATCCACCACGTCACGAGGTCGTGGGCACCGATCAGCCGGGTCGCGCCGAACCCGATCCAGGCCCCGGCGGCTTCGATCACGGTGTAGGCGAGCACGAAGATACCCATCGGAACCACCCCGGCCCGCCACACCAACGTCAGGGCGTTCGCGAGCGGCTTCCAGCGGCCCACGAAGCCGGTGCCGACATCCGCAAATCGGCGGGAGACGGCCCTGGGCACGCGGGCATAGCGGATGCGCACCCGGTCGGAGTAACGGTTCTGCGGCACCCTGATGAGCAGTGGGCCAGTGGTGAGGGCCCGGCCGTAGACGATGCCCGCGAGCGCGAGCCAGGCTACGGGGAGCAGCACGAGGGCGCCGGCCTCGCCGATCGCCCAGGCGATGCCGTCCCAGGCGACCCCGATGGGGGCGAAGACGTCTCCCAGCGCGGCGCGCAGATCTGCTATCCAGTGCATCGCCGCCCGGTTGGCGACCCACGACTCGAAGTCGTCACGGTAGTTGCTGATCAGGAACAGGGTGAGATAGACCCAGACGGCCTCGAGGTACACGGTCACCACGGCACTCCAGCGCGGCAGTCTGGCGCTGTACCGCTTGAGCAGGAATCGCCCGGTGAATGCGACAGCGATCGCCGTCGCAGAGGCCCAGGTGAGCTCGAGGTTGAGCACCCCGGCCGAGTTGTCGGTGTCGTCGAACGGGTTGATCTTGGCCAGTGCCGAGGCCGCGTACTGCAGGGTGTCCTCCGCCAGGAACTGCCAGGCGGCGTAGAAGGCGAAGAAGGGCAGGACACTGGCCAGGAACAGGTCCTGCATGCTGGGACGCGTGGTGACCGGGGCGTCCTCGGTGCGGTCGATGGCGTCGTCGCCGGCCTTGGCCAGATCGTCGAAGGCGGGCATCCCTTGTCGCAGCACCAGGAACATACCGATGAAGCTCGCCAGCCGGGCGAGGATGGCGACGGGCATGATGAGGAACGCGGTCAGGGCGTCCGTGGTCCCGACCAGGGCGGCGACCTCGATCACGAGGTACCGCGCCAGCCATCCGGCCAGATACAACGCCAGCAGGACCGGCCACCTGGAGGCGGCCAGCCGAAGCGTTGAGGTCACGATGGAGAACACATGGCTCAGCGTAGGGTACCCGCGGGTTCACGGCAGCCGGGGCACCGCCGCGAGTAACGCCTGTGTGTACGGATGCGTCGGTGCCCTGAATACCTCGGCGGCGGTGCCGGTCTCGACGATCCGGCCGTCGTTCATCACGGCGACGTGGTCACTCACGTGCTGGATCACCCCGAGGTCGTGGGAGATGAACAGCAGGCTCAGCTTCAGCTCGTGTTGCAGCTCGTCGAGCAGGTCGAGGACCTGGGCCTGCACACTGACATCGAGCGCGGAGACGGGTTCGTCGCAGATCAGGATCTGGGGGCTGGAGGCCAGGGCCCGGGCAATGCCCACCCGCTGGCGTTGCCCGCCGGAGAGGTCGGTGGGCCGGCGCTCCAACAGGGACTCGGATAGGCCGACATCGTCAAGAAGTGCGGACACCCGGGCGGGCATGGCGCGGCGCCCCGCCGAACCTCCTCCGGCGCTGCTCCCGGCGGCGGCGGCGACGGCATGGCAGAGGATCTCGCGCACGCTCAGCCGGGGGTCGAACGATCCCAGCACGTCCTGGTAGACCGCGCCGACCAGGGGCCGCCTGGCCCGGCGGTCGCGTTCGCGCAGCGTGCTCCACGCCTCGCCGAGCAGGCGCACTTCACCGGTGTCGGCTGCCGTGAGCGCGAGGGCGAGCCTGGCGGTGGTGGTCTTGCCGGAGCCGGACTCGCCCACGATGCCCAGGGTGCTTCCCCTCGGCAGCCGGAAGGACACCTCGGCGACGGCGCGGTGCACGGTGCCGAGCGGGCCACGGAACGACTTGGACAGCCCGATGGCCTCCAGGGCGCTGACCGGTTCAGCAACGGGCTTTGCCGCCGGGGTCCGGGACGCAACGCTGACGGGGACCCGCTCGGCCAGGTGCTCGGGGACGCGCGCGGGCGGGTGCGCCACGACGGGCTGCCGCACGGCCGTCGCCGGCGCGAGCCTGGACCCGCGCGGCCTGTCCACGGGAACCGCGGCCAGCATCCGCCTGGTCTCGGCGTGCCGTGGGTTTTGCAGCACCTCGGCCGTTGTGCCGGTCTCGATGATGCGGCCCTCGTGCATCACGGCGATCCGGTCGGCGATGCGGCTCACCACGGCGAGGTCGTGGCTGATCAGCACGATGGCCGTTCCCCGGCCGCGCACCTGCTCGAGCAGGTCGAGCACCTGGGCCTGCACTGTCACGTCGAGGGCTGTCGTGGGTTCGTCTGCCACCAACAGTGGGGGATCGAGGGCGAGGGCGGCGGCGATCAGCGCCCGCTGGCGCTGGCCGCCGGAGAGCTCCCCGGAGCGCCGGCCCGCGTAGAGCTCCGGCTGCGCCAGTCCTGCGGCGGCGAGGATCTCGAGGACCTTACGGCTGCGTTCGGTCTGGTCGAGGCGGGTGTGCAGGCGCAGCGAGTCGCCGATCTCGCGAATGATCGGGCGGAGCGGGTCGAGGGAGGCAAGGGCGTCCTGCAGCACCAGACCCACGTCCCGGCCGCGGCGGCGGCGCCAGGCTGCCTCCGACAACCCGAGCACGGACTCGCCGGCGAGGCTGAGCTCGTCGGCGCTGACCCGAGCGGCGGTGCCGGCCAGTCCGAGGATGCTCCGCGCGGTGACGCTCTTCCCCGAACCGGACTCGCCCACGATGGCCAGGCATTCGCCGGCGGGGAGCTCGAACGAGACGCCGCGCACGACATCGGCGGCGGACGCATCGCCGAAACCCACCCGGAGGTTGCGCACCCGCAGGGCGACCGCCGGGTGCGGGCCGGCGCAGCGTGAATCCGTGGCGCTCATGCGTGCCTCATCCGTCGTTCGATCGAGCGGCCGAGGGTCGTCGCGCACACAGCGGTGAGCACGATGAACAGACCGGGGAAGAAGCTCATCCACCAGGCCGAGGTGATGTAGGTGCGGCCGGCGGAGAGCATGGCGCCCCACTCGGCGGCCGGCGGTTGCGCGCCCAGCCCCAGGTAGCTCAGCGCGGCGGCCCAGACGATGGCCTGGCCGATGCCGAGGGTGCCGAGAACGAACAGCGGCGCCAGCGTATTGGGCAGGATGTGCCTGGCCAGGATCCGGCCGCGACCGAGGCCCTGCACGGTGGCGGCCTCCACGAACGCCGAGGAGCGCACCCGCAGCAGCTGGGCACGGATGATGCGCGCGTAGCCCGGCGCCGTGGAGAGCCCCACCGCCACAATGGCGCTGCCCGGACCCGGACCGAACACCAGGATGAACAGCAGCGCCAGCAGCAGCCCGGGAAACGCGAACAGCACCTCGAGGAACCTGTTGACCGTGAAGTCCACGGCCGCGCCGAGGGTGCCGGCGATCGTGCCGAGGACCGCACCGAGGCCGAGCCCGATCACGGTGGCGGTGAGGCCGATCAGGAGGGAGTCCCTGGCGCCGTCGACGACGCGGGTGTAGATGTCCCGGCCCGATTCGTCGGTGCCGAACCAGTGGTCCCACGACGGGGCGCCGAACGCGGCCAGCGGGTCGATGGCGAGCGGGTCGCCCGGGGCGAGCAGGCGCGGCGCGATCGCCGCGGTGAGCAGCAGCATGGCCACCAGCACGGCAGCGAGCTCCACCACGGAGGCCCGCATGCTGCCGAACCCGCCGGGAGCGGATGACTGGGAGCGGCCGGCACTGTGACCGGTCGCCGACGCCTGAATCTCCAGTTCGCTCACGAGAGCGCTCCGTTCCCGATTTCGGTGGGTCGTGGGTCGGCCAGGCCGGACGCGAGGTCGGTGACGATGGTCATCAGGATGTAGGCCAGAGCGACCACCATCACCACGCCGACCACCACCGGAACGTCGCGCACGGTGACGGCGTTGAGCAGGGTGCGGCCGAGGCCGGGCCTGGCGAAGATCGTCTCGACCACCACGGCGCCGCTGATCAGGGAGCCGAACGCCCAGCCGGACAGGCTGATCGCGGGCAGTGCGGCGTGCCGCAGGGCGTGCCGCCAGAGCACCCCGCGGTCGCTTTCCCCCCTGGCCCTGGCCGAGAGCACAAACGGTGATTCCAGGGCGGTGTTCAGGCTCTCCCGCATGACCTGGCCGAGGAAACCGGCCAGGGGGATGGCCAGGGTGACGACGGGCAGGACCAGGCCGCGGGCATCCGCGGTGCTGATCGGCGGCAGCACCCCCCACCAGACGCTGAAGACCACGATGAGCGTGGTGGCCAGCCAGAAGTGCGGCAGAGCCGCAGCGACGATCTCGAGGCCGGTGCCGATCCGGGCCGCGAGGCGGCCGCGCCCGGTGGACCACGTGGCCAGGACGAGGGCGATCAGCCAGGCGACCGCGAGCGAGAGAACGGCCAGGACCAGGGTGCCGCCGAGCTGGCTGAGCACGAGCGGGCCGACATCCATGTTGAGCGCATAGGACCGGCCGAGGTCGCCGGTGGCCAGGCGGCCCAGCTGCTGCAGATATTGCACCAGCAGCGGCTGGTCGAGCCCGTACTCGGCGCGCACCGCCGCGAGCGCCTCCAGTGAGGTCTGTGAGCCCGGACCGCCGAGGATCGCCTCGGCAGGGTCGCCCGGGATCAGTCGCACGGCGAAAAACGTGACGGTGGCGACGGCCCACAGCACGAAGACCGCGCCCGCGAGTCGCCGGGCGAGACCTCGGAGCCGAGGCCGTGCGCCCCGCCGGGCGGCTGTCGTCAGCGGTTCAGCCACGCGTCGTAGAACGCCGGCGTCGACACCGTCGGCAGCGCGCGAGCGCCCTCGACCGCCGTGCCGAGCAGGAAGTGATTCTGCTGGTCGTAGAGCGGCAGGATGTAGAAGCCCTCCAGGATCAGGTCCTGAGCGTCCTCGTACAGCGCGGCGCGCTGGTCGGCGTCACCACCGTTGGTCGAGCCTGTCGAGACCTGGTTCGCCTCGGTGAGGAGCGAGTCCAGTTCGGGATCGTTCACCTGGGCGTGGTTGGCGAAGTAGCCGCTGGGCGCGGGGGTGATGCCGTCGGAGTGGAACAGGATTCGCAGCACGTCGGGGCCGATCTTGGTGTACGGCGCGCTGACGGCGTCGTACGCGTTGCTGCCCAGGGCGGTGTACCAGCTGGAGAGGTCCAGCTTGGTCAGCTGAACGTCGAACCCGGTCTCCTTGGCCGTCGCCTGAATCTGCTCGAACAGCGACTGTTCGGCGGGGATGGACTGGTTGGTGCTGACCGGGAAGACCACGGTGAGTCGCACTCCGTCCTTGACCCGGTAGCCGTCGGAGTCCTTCTCCGCCCAGCCGGCACCGTCGAGAAGCTCGGCGGCGGCGTCAGGGTCGTAATCGAACAGATCCGGCCTGGACACCCCGAGCGGTTCGACGCTGGACAGTGCGGAGGTGGACCGTTCGGCGCTGCCCTGGAACAACGACGCAACGGCGTCGTCGACGTTGGCCGAGCGGATGAACGCCTCACGCACCGCGGCGTCGTTGAACGGTGCCTTGCCGGAGTTCAGTTCGATGCGATTGGAGGCGCCGGGGCGCGGCGCGTCGAGGTGAACGATGGTGTCGCTGGCCTCCGCCTGGCTGATGGTGTCGGGCTGGGCGTTGTCGATCACATCGACCTCGCCGGCCTGCAGGGCGGCGTACCTGGAGGCCGAGTCCGGGATGAAGCGCCAGACGATTTCTTCCAGGTACGCCGGCCCGTCGTGCTCGGCATCGGCCGGGGGAGAGCTGTAGTCCTCGTTCCGCACCAGGGTGATGGCGTTCTGCTTCACCCAGGAGTCGACGATGAATGGTCCGGTGCCCACCGGTGCGGCGCAGTTCTCGTCCTGGCTGCGCATGAGCGCGGTGGGGGATTCGATGGCCAGCCACGGCTGGGCGAGCGACTCGAGCAGGGCACTGTCTGGCTGGGCCAGGGTAAGCCGCACCACGGAATCCGAGACCGCTTCGGTACCGGTGACCTTCGCCAGGGCCAGGTATCCGGTCGATGAACCGGTCTCCGGGTCCTGCAGGTGCGCGATGTTGGCCTGCACCGCGGCGGCGTCCAGAGGGGTGCCGTCGGTGAAGGTCACGCCGTCTTTCAGCGTGAACTCCCAGGAGAGGCCGTCGGGGCTCACCGTCCAGCTGTCGGCCAGCCACGGGATGATGGCGCCGTCGGCGTCGAGGGAGACCAAGGATTCCAGGAACTGGGAGCTGACCAGGGCCTGCGGGTAGTTGCCGCCGACGTGGGGGTCCAGGCAGGTGGGCTCGGCGTCACCGGATGCGTAGGTCAGGGTTCCACCGCTGGTGGGCTCGTCGCCGCCTCCGGAGGACGCGGCGCTCGTGCAGCCGGTCAGGGCGAGGCCGAGGGCGGCCGCACCGGCCAGGGCGGCGAGGGTGGTGGAGCGCGAAGGAATGATTCCCGGACGGGGCATGCGGCGGTCTCTTTTCACGAAAGCGGTGCGGTTCAGGGGAAATACGGGGGAAGCCTGCTGTGGCATTATTGGACTCAGTCCAAAAAAAGATGTGTTGAGTCTCATCGTAGAACACAGGAGAGCCGTGTCCGATTCCCGTGCCCCCGGTCGACCCCAGGCGTCGTCCCGGGCCATGCTCGAAGAAGCCGCGGCGGAGCTGTTCCTGGAGCAGACCTACGCCGGTACCACGATCGGAGATATCGCCCGGCGGGCCGGGGTGAGCCGCAACACCTTCTTCAATTACTTCTCGGCCAAGAGCGATCTGCTCTGGGTGGATGTCGATGCGGGCCTGGACGTTCTGCCCGCCTCCCTCGCCGATTGCGACAGGGCCGCCCCGGTCACCGAATCGGTGCGACAGGCTCTGCTGCGGGTGGCCGCGGGGTTCGGGCCCGGCCGGGTGCCCTGGGCGCTCACCCAGTATGAGTTGATGGCGACGAGCAGTGAGCTGGAAGCATCCGCGCTGGCCAGATTTCTCGTGCAGGTGGGTCTCGTGCACGAGTTCGTCGGCGCCAGACCGGGGCAGGCCGCCCTGGCCGATCTCGCCGGACGGGCGTTCTCGAGCGCGGTGGTGGCGGCGGCGGTCGCGGCCGCCAGGGAGTGGGCCGCCGCCGGCGTGGGCCGCGGGGAGCTGGCCGGGTACGTTGACGTGGCGATCTCGCCGGTCTGCGCGGGATTCCACCCGGTTCTCGACCGGGTCCAGGATTCCTGACAAGATAGTATTGATCGATAGTGATTCACAGACGCAGATCCGGCTATCACCGGGGAGTCTTCGGAAGAACGTCGTGTTCGTGCCCCGGCACGTTCTCGACAAGTAGAGCCGAACGGGTCGGGCCCGTCACAGCCTTAGTTTGAGCGGTCGTTCGCTACTTCCAGGAACGGCAAGCGAGGTGGTACCGCGCAACGTCCTGTCGGGGCGAGCGTCCTCGTGGAATAGGCCAGCGACTCAACACCGCCTCGTCCAGGAGAAGCATGACGTACCCGCAGCAGCCCACAGACAACGCGTTCGGCCTCCCCGACGCCGACCCGGCCCGCTTGGACGCAGCCGTCGTTCCCTCACCGAACTTTCCGCAGATCGAAGGCGAGGTGCTGGACTTCTGGGAGAAGGACGGCACCTTCCAGGCCTCCATCGACAACCGCGAGGGAGCGCCGGAGTGGGTCTTCTATGACGGCCCGCCCTTCGCCAACGGCCTGCCGCACTACGGCCACCTGCTCACCGGGTACGCCAAGGACCTGTTCCCGCGCTTCCAGACCATGCGCGGCAAGCAGGTGCACCGCCGGTTCGGCTGGGACACCCACGGTTTGCCCGCCGAGCTGGAGGCCGAGCGGAAGCTCGGCATCACCGACAAGAGCCAGATCGAAGAGATGGGCCTGGCCGCGTTCAACGCCGTCGCCCGCGAATCGGTGCTCGAATACACCAAGGACTGGGAGAAGTACGTCACCCGCCAGGCCCGCTGGGTCGACTTCGAAAACGACTACAAGACCCTCGACATCACCTTCATGGAGTCGGTGATCTGGGCGTTCAAGGAACTGCACACCAAGGGCCTCGCCTACGAGGGCTACCGGGTGCTGCCGTACTGCTGGCGGGACCAGACCCCGCTGTCCAACCACGAACTGCGCATGGACGATGACGTCTACAAAATGCGCCAGGACCAGACGGTCACGGTCACCTTCCCCCTAGTCGGCGCCAAGGCCGAGACCCTCGGCCTCACCGCCGTTCGGGCCCTTGCCTGGACCACCACCCCCTGGACCCTGCCGACCAACCTCGCCCTGGCCGTCGGCCCCGAAATCGTCTACGCCGTCGTTCCCGCCGGCCCCAACGGCACGCCGGATGCCGAGGTGCTGCGCGAGCAGGCCGGCGCACCCGATCCCGCCACCGAGGTGCTCGGCGCCGAGTACCTGCTGGCCATCGACCTGGTCGGCAGCTACGCCAAGGACCTCGGCTACGAGAGCGCCTCCGACGCGACGGCCGCCATCAGCCGCACCGTCACCGGCCGCGACCTCGAAGGCGTCTCCTACGACCGTCTGTTCGACTATTACGCCGACGAGAGCGAGTGGGGCACCCAGAACGCCTGGCGCTTCGTGGTCGCCGACTACGTCACCACCTCCGACGGCACCGGCATCGTGCACCAGGCTCCCGCTTACGGCGAGGAGGACCAGACGGTCTGCCAGGCCTACGGCATCCCGGTCATCCTCTCGCTGGACGACGGCGGAAAATTCCTGCCCGCCGTCACCGAGGTCGCCGGTCAGCTCTGGAGCGACGCCAACAAGCCGCTCACCCAGCTGATCAAGTCGCAGGGCCGGCTGCTGCGCCAGGCCAGCTACGAACACTCCTACCCGCATTGCTGGCGCTGCCGCAATCCGCTGATCTACAAGGCCGTGTCGAGCTGGTTCGTCAGGGTCACCGACTTCCGCGATCGTATGGTCGACCTCAACCAAGAGGTCAACTGGGTTCCGGAGAACGTCAAGGACGGCCAGTTCGGCAAGTGGATCGGCAACGCCCGGGACTGGTCGATCAGCCGCAACCGGTACTGGGGCTCCCCGATCCCGGTGTGGAAGAGCGACAACCCCGCCTACCCGCGCATCGACGTCTACGGTTCGCTCGATGAACTCGAAGCGGACTTCGGCGTGCGCCCCACCGACCTGCACCGCCCTTACATCGACCAGCTCACCCGGCCCAACCCCGACGACCCCACCGGGCAGTCCACCATGCGACGCATCGAGGATGTCCTGGACGTCTGGTTCGACTCCGGCTCGATGCCGTTCGCGCAGGTGCATTACCCGTTCGAAAACCGGGAGTGGTTCGACAGCCACAACCCGGCCGACTTCATCGTGGAATATATCGGCCAGACCCGCGGCTGGTTCTACCTGCTGCACGTGCTCTCGACCGCCCTGTTCGACCGGCCCGCGTTCAAGAACGTGGTCAGCCACGGCATCGTGCTCGGCAACGACGGCCAGAAGATGAGCAAGTCGCTGCGCAACTACCCCAACGTCAACGAGGTCTTCGACCGCGACGGCTCCGACGCCATGCGCTGGTTCCTGATGAGCTCCCCGGTATTGCGTGGCGGCAACCTCATCGTCACCGAGGAGGGCATCCGCGAGGGCACCCGCCAGATGCTGCTGCCGTTGTGGAGCACCTGGTACTTCTTCTCGCTCTACGCCAACGCCACCGACTACACCGCCACCTGGCGCACCGACTCCACCGATGTGCTCGACCGCTATCTGCTGGCCAAGACCCGCGACCTCATCGAGGACGTCACCGGCGACCTCGAACGCCTCGACAGCACCCTCGCCGCCTCGCGCCTGCGCGACTTCGCGGACGTGCTGACCAACTGGTACGTGCGCCGGTCACGCGACAGGTTCTGGGCAGGCGTCACCGCCGACGGCACCGGAGCGGATGCCTTCGATACCCTGTACACGGTGCTCGAAACCGTGACCCGCGTAGCCGCGCCGCTGCTGCCGCTGATCAGCGAACGCATCTGGCAGGGCCTGACCGGCGGACGCAGCGTGCACCTCACCGACTGGCCTGACGCCACGGTGTTCCCGGCCGACCCCGGCCTGGTCACGGCCATGGACCAGGTGCGCCTGGTCAGCTCAACAGTGCTGTCGCTGCGCAAGAAGGCCGGCCTGAGGGTGCGGCTTCCCCTGGCGAACCTCACCGTGGTCACCACCTCCGCGGCCGCCCTGGCCGGCTTCGAGGGCATCCTGCGCGACGAGCTGAACGTCAAGGCCGTGACCCTGGTCGAGCAGGAGGCCGACAGCGCTGAGAGCTACGGCATCACCTCCAAGCTCACGGTGAACGCCCGCGCCGCCGGCCCGCGCCTGGGCAAGCAGGTGCAGCAGGTCATCAAGGCCGCCCGCACCGGCGACTGGTCCGAAACCGACGGTGTCGTCACCGCCGGCGGCATCGAACTGGTCGCGGGGGAGTACGAACTGGAACTGCAGGCCGCCTCCACGGCCGCGGACGCCGAGTCGGTGCTGAACAGTTCGGCGCTCGCCCTGCTCGCCGGCGGCGGATTCGTGTTGTTGGAAACCACCACCACGCCCGAACTCGAGGCGGAGGGCCTGGCCCGCGACCTCATCCGCGCCGTGCAGGACACCCGCAAGTCGGCCGGTTTCGAGGTCAGTGACCGCATCCGCCTGGACCTGGTCTTCTTCGACGAGGCCGACGCCGCCACCTTCTCGTTGGCGACAGGCGTCGACGTCGCCGGCGAAACCTTGGCCATCCGGTTCAGCACGCACTCGGCACCGGCCGATGCCGCCGGCACCCCGTCCGAATGGCTGCCCGGTCTGACCGGCTCGATCGTGGAGCACTACGTGCGCTTCGAGGCCAACCACTACGCGAACCACGGACCGGTCATCGTTGCCGTCGCCCGCGACAAAGGAACCATCAATGTCTGACGATTACTACCCCGACGAATTCCGTGACGCCGGCGACGCCGTGCTCGCCGCACTGCTCGAAAGGGTGGGCGAGGGATCTCCGCAGCCGCGGCTGCAGGCGACCCGCCGGGCGGTCGAACTGCTCGGCGACCCGCAGAACTCGTACCCGATCATCCACGTGACCGGCACGAACGGTAAGACCAGCACCAGCCGCATCATCGAGAGCATCCTGCGCGCCTACGGCCTGCGTACCGGCCTGCTGGTGAGCCCGCACCTCGTGCGACTCAACGAACGCATCGTGATCGACGGGCAGTCCATCACCGACGAGGCCCTGGCCGCGAACTGGGCCGACATCCAGCCCTACCTGCTCATGGTCGACGCCGAACTCGCCACCGCCGGTGACGAACCCCTCACCTTCTTCGAGGCCCTCACCGTTCTGGCCTTCGCCTGCTTCGCGGATGCGCCGGTCGACGTGGTCGTGCTCGAGGTCGGCATGGGCGGCGAATGGGACTCCACCAACGTCGCCGACGGCCAGGTGGCCGTGTTCACCCCGATTGCCCTGGACCACACCAAGCGGCTCGGCAGCACCATCGCCGAGATCGCGCGCACCAAGTCCGGCATCATCAAGCCCGCGGCGGCCGTCGTGACCGCAGCGCAGCCGCCGGAGGCCATGACCGAGCTGACCCGGGCCGCCGAGCTCACCGAGTCGACCCTGGTGGGCGAGGGCAGCGAATTCGCCCTCCTCGCCAGCCACGTGGCCGTCGGCGGCCAGCTCATCTCCGTGCGCGGCATCGCCGGCACCTACTCCGAACTGTTCCTGCCGCTCTACGGCACCCACCAGGCCCAGAACGCCGCCGTGGCCATCGCCGCCGTCGAGTCATTCCTCGGCGCGGGCAGCCAGGCCCTGGTCGAAGACATCCTGGTGGAAGGACTCGCCACCGCGACCTCGCCCGGACGGCTGCAGCTGGTCGGCATCGAGCCGACAGTGCTCGTCGACGCCGCGCACAACCCGCACGGGGCCCTGGCCCTGTCCGCGGCGCTGGAGAGCTATTTCGACTTCGACGAGATCGTCGTGGTCGTCGGCATCCTCGCCGACAAGGACGCCGCGGGCATCATCGAGGCCCTGCGTCCCGCCGTGGCCCGCTTCCACGTGACCCAGTCACACTCCGAGCGGGCGATCCCGGTCGACGACCTCGCCGACCTCGTCGCTGAACACGTCGGCGACGCGGACACGTTCAGGTTCGGCGACCTCGCCCAGGCCCTCGACGCAGCTCGCGGCTGGGCCCAGGACGCCCCCAAGCGCGCCGTGCTCGTCGCCGGGTCGATCACCCTCGTCGGTGACGCCGTCGCGTTGGCCGACGCGGGGGACTGGATGACCACGTGAGAAGCGGATCGGTTCGACGATCACTCGCCTCGATCGTGCTCGGCTTCGAGCTGATCGTGGTGTTCCTGGCCACCCTGGTGATCTTCGGGCTGAGCGATCTGCCAGCCTGGGTCACCCTGGGCGGGGGAGCGTTGCTCTGCCTGATCATGGTCGCCACCCTCGGGTTGCTACGGTTCAACTGGGCCTACCTGATCGGTTGGGCCGTCCAGGTCGTCGTCGTCGCCACCGGATTCCTCAACCCGGCGATGTTCTTCGTCGGGGCACTCTTCGCCGGCATGTGGGTCTACTGCATGATCACCGGCACACGGATCGACAGACAGAACGTCGAAAGACAGAACAAGGAGAACTCATGACGAACGTTCAGGAAACACTCGTATTGGTCAAGCCCGACGGCGTGGCGCGCAACCTCTCCGGCGAGATCCTTCGCCGGATCGAGGCGAAGGGGTACTCCCTCGTCGACATCAAGCTCGTGCAGGCCGAGCGCTCGCTCCTCGCCGAGCACTACGCCGAGCACGCCGGCAAGCCGTTCTTCGAACCGCTCGTCGAATTCATGGAAAGCGGATCGATCCTGGCCCTGCGTGTTGCCGGCGACCGCGTCATCGAGGGCTTCCGCGCCCTGGCCGGCACCACCGACCCCACCACGGCCGCACCGGGAACCATCCGTGGCGACCTCGGCCGGGACTGGGGCCTGAAGGTTCAGCAGAACCTCGTGCACGGTTCGGACTCGCCCGAGTCCGCGGCCCGCGAGCTGGCCCTCTGGTTCGCCTAAACACCTCCCGAACCGCGAGAAAGGCCCCGAAAACGTCGAGTTTTCGGGGCCTTTCTCACGTCTTGCGGGCTGGAGAAGCCTCAGAGGCGGTGAAGGAAGTCCATCTGGAGTTGGGCGATCGTCGCGGCGACGAGGTAGCAGGCGATCGTGATGACGAAGATCCACGAATAGGCGCCGGCCGCGAGGCGCCGCACCCGCGCCGAACCCGGAATGATGCCGGTCTTGAGGTTGTACAGGGTCACGGCGAGGAACACCGGGATCGTCACCGTCCAGGTGACCATGCACCACGGGCACAGCACGTCGAGGACGAAGAAGCTCTGGCCCATCAGCCAAATGACGAAGGCGAGCGCACCGGCGACCCCCAGGTTCAGGCCCAGCCAGAACCACCGGGCAAAGCGGGCGCCCGAAAGGATCGCCGCCCCGATGGTGATCACCACGCTCCAGCCCGCCACCCCGATCAACGGGTTCGGGAATCCGAACACCGCGCCCTGCCAGGAGCCGAGGTTGGTGCTGCAGCCCACCAGGACACTGAAGTTGCAGGACAGTTGCGCCGCGGGATCCTCCAGCATCGTGAACTTGTCCAGGGTGAGCGCGAATGCCGCCGCGAAACCGATTGCCCCCGCGAGAATCAGGAAAACGGCGAGACCGATCGGAGGCTTTTTTGACGTGGTGAATGGCACATTCGGATTATGTCATGTGTCGCGTGCGCGTCCCTGGGAATGCGTGCGATAATCAAAACAGTCGTTTGAGCCGCGCTCAAACCGATGCCATAAGGCTTAATGGGCGGCATTCGCCCAGATTCATTGGTCCTAGACCAAAGGTATTTGCAACCAGAGCCAAGAGCCGGTTGCGGCACGCAATAGGATTCGCGGGGTTTTCGCGCAAGCGAGAGCAACGCACGAGAGAGTAACCGAGTGGGTGGCGCGGTCATCCACAGCGGTCAAGGAGCGCACCAGTGATGGTGGAAGACAACGACAACAAGAAGCGCAAGGGCCTGTTCGGCACTCGCAAAACAACCAGGAAGGCGGCACCGGCCAAGCAGCTCGAACCGATCGGTGACACGCCCCGTGTACCCGCTCAGGACGACCCGGCCGTGACGCCGGAGTCACCCTCGGCTTCGGCCGACCGAGTGGCTTCCGACCAGGTGCCGTTCGGCCAGGCCTCGTCCGATCAGGCGGCAGCCGCGGCGGACCAGCCGGTGGCATTCCCTGCCCTGCCGACACCCTTCGACGAGACCGTCGAGGTCGTTCGCCGGCCGACGACGTCCCTGATCTTCCAGGCCCCGGCGATTCTGCCGGCCCCGGTCCGGTCCGGCGGCCGTCAGCTCGACGACGAGGATGACGACCCCGAAGAGGGCTCGACGGTGCGCCGTCGCGCGCGCCGTCGCACCGGTGAAGAAGGCCGCAGCGACGACCCCGCGAACACCGTGGTGCGGGTGCGGACTCCGCGCGAACCCGAGCTGATCACCGAGCCCCAGCGGATCAAGGGCTCCACCCGCCTGGAGGCCAAGAAGCAGCGCCGCCGCGACGGCCGCGACGCCGGCCGCCGCCGCCCTGTCATCACGGAGGCCGAGTTCCTCGCCCGCCGCGAGTCGGTCGACCGCGCCATGGTCGTGCGGGCCAAGCACAACAAGATCCAGATCGGCGTTCTCGAAGACGGAGTGCTCGTCGAGCACTACGTGGCCAAGAACCAGGATGCGTCGCTCATCGGCAACGTCTACCTCGGTCGTGTGCAGAACGTGTTGCCGAGCATGGAAGCCGCCTTCGTCGACATCGGCCGCGGCCGCAACGCCGTGCTCTACTCCGGTGAGGTCGACTGGGACGCCGCCGCGGTGAACTCCCCGGGTGCGAGCCAGACTCGCCGTATCGAGCTGGCGCTCAAGCCCGGCGACAAGGTGCTGGTGCAGGTCACCAAGGACCCGATCGGTCACAAGGGCGCCCGGCTCACCAGCCAGGTGTCGCTGCCCGGCCGCTACCTCGTCTACGTGCCCAATGGGTCGATGAACGGCATCAGCCGCAAGCTGCCCGACACTGAGCGCGCCAGGCTGAAGAAGATTCTCAAGGAGGTCCTTCCGGACAACGTGGGTGTCATCGTGCGCACCGCAGCCGAGGGCGCGACCGACGAACAGCTCACCCTCGACGTCAACCGCCTCACCGCGCAGTGGGCCTCCATCGCCAAGCAGGTTGAAACGGTGTCCGGTCCGGCCCTGTTGCACAGCGAGCCTGATCTGCTGATCAAGATCGTGCGGGATGTCTTCAACGAGGACTTCCACAAGATGGTCATCTCCGGCGACGACGCCCAGGAGGTCATCGAGTCCTACCTGCGCCAGGTGGCTCCCGACCTCGTCGAGCGCGTCCAGCGCTACGAGGGCGAGCGCGACGCGTTCGACGAATACCGCATCTCGGAGCAGATCGAAAAGGCACTGGACCGCAAGGTCTGGCTGCCGTCGGGCGGTTCGCTCGTGATCGACCGCACCGAGGCGATGACCGTCGTCGACGTCAACACCGGCAAGTTCGTCGGATCCGGCGGAAACCTCGAGGAGACCGTCACCAAGAACAACCTCGAAGCAGCCGATGAGATCGTTCGGCAGCTGCGCCTGCGCGACATCGGCGGCATCATCGTTGTCGACTTCATCGACATGGTCCTGGAGTCCAACCGTGACCTGGTGCTCCGTCGCCTGGTCGAGTGCCTCAGCCGCGACCGCACCAAGCACCAGGTGGCCGAGGTCACCTCGCTCGGGCTCGTGCAGATGACTCGCAAGAAGCTCGGCTTGGGCCTGCTCGAATCGTTCAGCGAGAACTGCGAGGCCTGCGCCGGACGTGGAATCGTCATCCACCACGACCCCGTCGTCAAGCACCGCCAGACCGCTCAGCCCACTCAGGAGCGCCGCCCCCGCAGCAAGTCCAACGGCAACGGCGGCTCCGGCCACGACGCCGGCAACTCCGGTCAGCGCGGCAACGGCAACCAGAATTCCGGTCAGGCGCATGGTGCGCCCGTACAGACGGATTCCACCAAGGCCGGCCACGGCACGCACGGAATCACCGAGGACGCCAAGCACGCCCTCGCGCTGATCGCCGCGCGCACCATCAGCCGCTCACTGACCGGTTCGATCCCCGTGCTCGCGCCGACCGAGACGGCTGCCCCGGCCGCCGCCCCGGCTGCTGAGGCCGACGCCCCGACCGCGGCCGAGAGCGTCGACACCGCGCCCACGGCCCGTTCGAACTCCCGGGGCAACCGTTCGGGCAGTCGTTCGGGGGGCCGCACCGGCCAGTCGACCGACAGTGCGCCCGCCGTGCAGCCCGACCGGGCGTCCACCGACCCGTTCGGCGCAGAGCCCGACACCGCCGCCCCGGCGGTTCAGGCGCCTCTCCTGGCTCCGGAGGCCGTGCCGGCCGACTCGGCCGACGGTGTCGCTATTCTCGACATCCCCGTGCAGAAGTCACCGCGCAGCCGCCGTCCGGTGAGTAAGCAGGTCACCGACCAGCTGCTCGATTCGGTGCTTGAAGCCCTGCCGGAGCCCAAGCAGCCCGGCCAGGGTCGTTCGCGCAGCCGTCGGGTCACCACCGCCGGCGGTCCGACCGCCACCGTGCAGCCGATCGTGGCTCCCACGCAGGACAACGCCTAACGGTCGACGGCCTCATCGGCCCTGCAGCGGTGCCGCCCGATTCGGGCGGCACCGCTGTTGTCGTCCGGGGCCGGTCGACCTGGCCGGTCGACCTGGCCGGTCGACCTGGCCTGTCTGGTTGCCGCACTCCGGTAAGATCGATGGATGCACAGGGATCGGGGGACGGTGCGGCGCGTGCCCACCGGACTCATTCTCGGTGTGGTCCTGGTCGCCGCCGCGTTCGCGCTCCGTGCCGTCAGCCCGGCGTTCGCCGGCTGGGGAGTGCCGGACCGCGTCCAGGACACCATCACCCTCGCCCTGAGCGTGATCATCGAGTCAGCGCCTTTTGTGTTCCTCGGCATTCTGCTGTCCACGGTGGTGCAGGTGTGGCTCCCACACGGCTTCATCACCCGATTCCTGCCCCGCCAACCAGTGCTCCGCCGCGCCTGCATCTCGCTGCTGGGCATGTTCTTCCCGGTCTGCGAATGCGGCAACGTGCCCTTGGCCCGCGGGTTCATGGTGGGCGGCTTCACGGTGCCGGAATCGATCACTTTCCTGCTCGCCGCGCCCATCCTGAACCCGATCACGATCATCACCACCCACCAGGCGTTCGGCTGGGGAGACGGGATCCTGATCACCCGCATCGTGGCCGGCTTCGTGATAGCCAACGTTATCGGGTGGCTCTTCAGCCGGCACCCGGACCCGGACAGCCTCCTGACCCGCACCTTTTCAGCGTCCTGCGAACGGCCGGACGCGCCGGTGAGCAATGGCGGGCATGACGGCGGGTTGCACGAGGGGCACACTCACCCGCACGGTTCCCGGCCGGGCCGTATCGAGCGGTCAGTCGACCTGTTCACCCGCGAGACCGCGGTGATCATGCCCGCACTGTTCATCGGATCGCTGATCGCGGCGCTCGTCCAGGTTTTTGTGCCCCGCTCGGTGCTGCTGGCGCTCGGCAGCAACCCGGTCTGGTCGGTGCTGGCCATGATCGCCCTGGCCTTCATCGTCGCGGTGTGCTCCAACGTCGACGCCTTCTTCGTGCTGTCGTTCGGCAGCACCTTCATGCCTGGCGGCATCGCCGCCTTCCTCACCTTCGGAGCCATGATCGACGTCAAGATGCTCGCCCTGATGCGCACCACCTTCACCACCCGCACCCTCGTGCAGATCACCGCGTTGGTGGCCCTGATGAGCGCGGCCGCCGGCCTGTTGGTGAACTATGTCGCATAAGGAAATGTCGCATAAGGAAATGTCGCGTAAGGGCACGTTGGCCGGCTACCTGGCCGAGCGCTGGCGCGGCATCGGCCTGAGCCTGGTGATCGTGGTGGCCACCATCTGGCTCGGCGCCACCGGGCAGCTCGGGTTGTACATCCACCCGCGCTACTTCATCTTCACCACCGTGATGGCCGTTGTCGGCCTCGTCTTCGTAGTGGCCAGCTTCGTGTTTCGCACCCCGGCGGCAGGGGAGTCGGAGCCGTCCGGCCGCAGGTCCGCCGGCCGGCGGACCTGGGCATTGAGTGGCAGCGCCCTGCTTCTGGCCATCGCGACGGTCACGGTGCTGGCCCTGCCCCCGGCCACCCTGACCAGCGCCACAGCCACCCAACGGGAGGTCAATTCCGGCGGGCTGGACAGCGAGGCCGCAGCGGAGGAGGCGGCCGCCCTGGTGGGCACCGGCGACTACGAACGCCTGAGCGTGAAGGAGTGGGTGTCGCTCCTGGCCCAGTCCGAGGATCCCGCCCTCTACGCCGACAAAACGGCCAGCATCACCGGCTTCGTCCTGCCGGACGCCGCAGACCCCGACAACGTCTTCTACGCCGCCCGGTTCGTGGTCACCTGCTGCGCCGTCGACGCCCAGCCCATCGGCGTTGCCGTCTACCAGCCCGGCTGGCAGGCCAGCTACGACACCGACGACTGGGTGCAGGTGACCGGCACCTTCGTGAGCAACCCGAGCGCCCGATCCGCAGACACCCTCGCCGTGCTTCCCACCACCATCGAGCCCGTCGACCAGCCGAGCGACCCGTATGTCTACTGACCTCACGTCTGGGCAGTTTTCGACAGCCGACCCGGACACCGCAGCCGGTGGCCGGCGGTTCCGCCGCACCCTCGCCGCCCTCCTCACCGGCCTGATCGTGCTGTGTCTGGCCCTGGTGGCCGTCAACGTGCTCAACGGGCCCCGGCTGACCGGTTTCCAGGTCGACACGAGCGCCGTCGTCACCACGGCCAACCAACGGCTCGTCCTCGACACGAACCAGCAGCTCGCCGAGGTGAGCACGGACCAGATCACCGTCAGCCCGGCCGGCGTCGTCGACGTGCAGACCAGGAACGATTCCATCGTGATCGTTTTCCCCCAGCCGCTCGCCTACGACACCGAGTACACGGTGACCGTCAACGACGTCACCGGCCCGTTCGCCGACAGGTCGAGCGACCTCGCCGTCTCCTTCCGCACCGACGAAGCGCCGCTCTACCTGCTCAGCCGGTCCCCGGCGCAGCCGAACGAGCCGACCAAGGCGCCCGACCGGATCGTACGCACCACCGTCGGATCCGCCGAGACGAGCGTCGCATTCAGCGCCCCATACATCCAGTCGTTCGTTCCTGTCGGCGACGAACTCGTGGTGGTCACCCTCACCGAGGACCTCACCAACACGCTCAGTCTGGTGGACCGTGACGGCCGCTCCGCCGAACTCACCATGCCCGGCACCGGAACCGTGCACGACCTGCAGGCCTCCCCGTCCTCGAGCACGATCGGCTTCCGCTTCACCAGCGCAGCAGGAGCAGGAGGCCACGTCTACGACAACACCCTGTTCCTGCTCGACCTCACCCGCGGCACCGTCGACACCGTGACCGGGCTCGATGGTGAGCCCGTGCAGGCCATCGCCTGGGGGTTCATGGCCAACCGCGCCGAGGTCGTGGCTCAGCTCTTCGACACCACCCTGCTGCTGATAGACCCCCGAGCAGGCACCGAAACCGTACCCATCCCCATCGGCCAATTCCCTAACCTCAACGCGTTCGCCCCCGACGGGCTGCGCATTGCCGTGTCAGACCAGGACCGCCAGTACATCCTCGACCTGTCCACGGGTGCCGAGGCGGCGATCGTGCCGCAGGATGTCGCCGGCACCACGCCGTATACAGCCGAACTGCGCTTCCTCACCGGGGGAGAGGGGTACGTGCAGAGGGTGGCCGAATTCGACCAGGCGACCGGGCGCGTGGGACAGTCGCTGATCCTGGTCACGGGCGACCCCGCGACTCCGACGACGCGGGTGGTCTACGAACCGGTGCTACCCAACGAGACCATCGTGGGCTTCGCCATCTCACCCAACGACCAGTACCTGGCGATCCAGACCGTGCCGAACAGCCAGACCCAGGTGACGGATGGCTACCCCGTCGACCCGCAGGCCACCACGGCGACGACACTCTTCGTCGACCTGTCAACCGGGGCCATCACTCGCAGCATCGTGGGCATCGACGCGACCTGGTGAGCGTCTGTCAGCGGTCCCTGGCCTTGACCCGCAAGCCGCTCGCCCGCAGCCGGGTGACGAGACCGCGAAAGTCGACCGGCTCCGCTCCGGCCGCCACCAGGGAGTCGTAGCGGTCCTGGGGCACGTCGTAGTGGTCCAGATCGAATCCGCGCCGGGGGATGCCCTGCGCGGCCGCGAAGGCGTGCAGCTCCGCCAGCGAGGAGTCGCTCACCAGGTGAGACCAGAGCGTGCCATGGGCCGCCCAGGCCGGCTGGTCGATCAGTATGCCCATGCTGAAAGTGTATGGACAATCGCGGCCCTAAGCTTGTCCAGGGCGTCGCCATCGAACCGAGGGCGCGACACGCCCTCTCGAGGTGGTTTGACCGGGGCATTCCGATCAGCTAAAGTCGAGTGTTGGTGTGCGAAGGACTCTGTCCACGTAGCGCCCAAGGTTTTCTGAAGTGACATGGTCCGACTTGGTCCATGTGCACTCGGTAACTTTCCATCATAGGAATCGGAGCCCCCGGGGTTCCCCAGAGATAGGTACGTAAAGTGGTTTACGCAGTTGTGCGCGCCGGTGGGCGGCAGGAGAAGGTAGAGGTCGGGACCATCGTAACGATGGACCGAATCAAGGCTGACAAGGACGGCAACGTCGAGCTGGCCGCCGTGCTTCTCGTCGACGGCGACAAGATCACCTCTGACTCGACGTCGCTGGCCAACGTCAAGGTCACCGCCGAGGTCCTCAACGACCTTCGCGGCCCGAAGATCGTCATCCAGAAGTTCAAGAACAAGACCGGTTACAAGAAGCGTCAGGGGCACCGTCAGGAGCTCACTCGCGTTCAGGTCACCGGCATCGCCTAGGCCCGAGGAGAATAACTAATGGCACACAAAAAAGGTGCGAGTTCCACTCGCAACGGTCGTGACTCCAACGCTCAGCGCCTCGGCGTGAAGCGCTTCGGTGGTCAGGTTGTCGGCGCGGGCGAGATCATCGTCCGTCAGCGTGGCACCCACTTCCACCCCGGCGTGAACGTCGGCCGTGGCGGCGACGACACTCTCTTCGCCCTCGAAGCCGGCTCGGTCGAGTTCGGTGCCAAGGGTGGCCGCAAGGTCGTCAACATCGTGGTAGCTGCCGCTTAGGCATCCACACAGCTTTTCAGCATGAGGGCGGGCTTCGGCTCGTCCTCATGTTTGTTTGTATCGCCACCTGAAAGGGGCATTCCCATGGCCACGTTCGTTGACCAAGTCACGCTGCACCTGCGAGCGGGCAACGGAGGAAACGGTTGTGTCTCGGTCAAACGCGAGAAGTTCAAGCCTCTCGCCGGCCCCGATGGCGGAAACGGCGGAAACGGTGGCGACATCGTTCTCGTCGCCGACCCGCAGGTGACCACCCTGCTCGCGTTCCACCGTTCACCGCACCGCAGTTCCGCGAACGGCGGCCCCGGCATGGGTGACCACCGCAACGGGTACGGCAGCGACATCATTGAGCTGAGCGTGCCGCTGGGCACCGTCGTCAAGGATGCGGAGGGCAACGAGCTCGCCGACATGACCGAGCCCGGCTACCGCATCGTCGTCGCCGCGGGCGGACAGGGCGGACTCGGCAACGCCGCGCTCGCCTCCACCAAGCGCAAGGCCCCCGGCTTCGCGCTGCTGGGCACCTACGGCTTCGAGGGCGATGTCTACCTCGAGCTCAAGACCGTGGCCGACGTCGCACTCGTCGGCTACCCGTCGGCCGGTAAGTCCAGCCTGATCGCGGCCATCTCGGCGGCCCGGCCCAAGATCGCCGACTACCCCTTCACCACCCTGCAGCCCAACCTCGGCGTAGTGGATGCCGGTGAGGTGCGTTACACCGTCGCCGACGTGCCCGGTCTCATCGAGGGCGCCAGCGAGGGCAAGGGGCTCGGCCTCGAATTCCTGCGCCACGTTGAGCGCTGCACCGCATTGCTGCACGTGCTCGACTGCGCCACGCTCGACCCCGGTCGCGACCCGATCAGCGACCTGGACATCATTCTCGGCGAACTCGCCGCGTACCCGGTGCCCGAGGGCCAGACGCCCCTGCTCGAGCGTCCCCAGCTGATCGCGCTGAACAAGATCGATGTACCGGAAGGCCGCGAACTCGCCGCCTTCGTGAAGGCCGAACTCGAGGAGCGCGGCTACCGCGTCTTCGAGATCTCCACGGTCAGCCACGAGGGACTTCGCCAGCTGAACTTCGCCCTGGCCGAGACCGTCGAAGCCGGCCGGATCACGAGCGCCGAAGCCGCGGCCCTCAAGCCGCGTATCGTCATCCGCCCCAAGCCCGTCGACGACAGCGGTTTCATCGTGCGCGTCGAGGGTGGTTCGTTCGGCAACATCTTCCGTATCCTCGGCGCCAAGCCCGAACGCTGGGTGCAGCAGACCGACTTCAAGAACGACGAGGCCGTCGGCTTCCTCGCCGACAGACTGGCCAAGCTCGGCACCGAGGACGAACTGTTCAAGGCCGGCGCTGTCGCCGGTTCGACAGTGGTCATCGGCCCTGGCGACGGCATGATCTTCGACTGGGAGCCCACCCTCACCTCCACAGCCGAGCTGATCACTGCCCCGCGTGGTACCGACAGTCGGATGGACGACTCCAAGCGCCGCACCAGCAACGAGCGTCGTGAGGAATACCTCAAGCGCATGGACGCCAAGTCCGCCGCGCGTGCCGAACTCATCCGTGAGCGCGAGGCCGGTATGTGGTCCACCGGTGAAGAGGAGTTCAACGCCGGCGAAGGCGAAGTCACCGAGAACAACGCCGCCCGCCGGCGCGTCAAGGAGGGCGACTCCGAGTGACCGGAGGAGCGAGGCGGCCGCTGGAGCGCAGCGGCGTCGGCACTGCGGCACGGATCGTCGTGAAGGTGGGATCGTCCTCGATCAGCGGCGCCAATGTGGGGCAGATCGCACCCCTCGTTGACGCCCTGGCGTCAGCGCACGGCCGCGGCGCCGAGGTGGTACTGGTGTCCTCAGGCGCCATCGCCACCGGGATGCCGTACCTGCAGCTCGACGAGCGTCCCACCGACCTCGCCACCCAGCAGGCCGCAGCGTCCGTGGGGCAGAACTTGTTGATCTTCCGCTACCAGGACAGCCTCGACCGGTACGACATCGTCGCCGGCCAGGTGCTCCTCACCGCGGGTGACCTCGACAACGCGTCGCCGCGCAGCAACGCCCAGCGCGCCATGGAACGGCTACTGGGCCTCCGCATCCTGCCGATCGTGAACGAGAACGACACCGTCGCCACCCACGAGATCCGGTTCGGCGACAACGACAGGCTCGCGGCCCTCGTCGCCACCCTCGTCAAGGCGGACCTGCTCGTTCTGCTCAGCGACGTTGATGCGCTGTACACCCGGCCCCCACACCTGCCCGGAGCGGAACGAATCGAGCACGTGGCTCTGGGCGATACCCTCCCCGGCGTCGAATTCGGCTCCTCCCAGTCCGGCGTGGGCACCGGCGGCGCCGGCACCAAGGTCTCCGCAGCCCGGATCGCCGCAGAGGCCGGAACCGCGGTCCTGGTGACGTCGACGGCGCTGGTCGCCGAGGCCCTCCGCGGCGACTCGATCGGCACCTGGTTCGAGCCGGCCGACCCGACAACAGTGAGGCGTTCTGCCCTAAACTGACGGCATGTCGCAGACCCTACCCGCCACGGCCGTGCCCGGTTCCAGCCCTGACGGGTTCACGGCGATGCTCGTCGCAGCCCGGACGGCTTCGCTCGCACTGGCGTCCGCGCCGACCCGGCTGAAGAACACGGCGCTCCAGGGAATCGCCGTGGCATTGCGCGAGAACGTGGCGCAGATCGTCGCCGCCAATGCCCTCGACCTGGCCGCCGGTGCCGAGAACGGCCTGACTGCCGGACTTCTCGACCGGCTGCGCCTGGACGAGGCGCGCATCCGCTCGTTGGCCGACGCCGTCGACGAGATCGAAGCGCTGACCGACCCTGTCGGCCAGGTCGTGCGCGGCAGCAGCCTGGCCAACGGCGTCAAGATCAGCCAAATACGCGTGCCCTTCGGTGTCGTGGGTGTCATCTACGAGGCCCGCCCGAACGTGACCGTGGACATCGCCGCTCTCGCCCTCAAGAGCGGCAACGCCGCCGTGCTGCGTGGCGGGTCCGCCGCCGAGAACTCCAATCGGGTACTCGTCGGCCTGATCCACGAGGCGCTGGTCGCCGCCGGCCTGCCGGGGGAGTGCGTGCAGACCATCGACCCGCTCGGACGGGCCGGGGCGACGGCGCTGATGCAGGCCCGCGGGCTGGTCGACGTGCTCATTCCGCGCGGCAGTGCCGGGCTGATCCAGGCCGTCGTGACCGAGTCGACGGTGCCCGTGATCGAGACCGGGGCCGGTGTCGTGCACATCTTCCTGGATGCCTCCGCCAACGAGCAGTGGGCCGCGGACATCGTGCACAATGCCAAGGTTCAACGACCCAGCGTCTGCAACGCCGTCGAGACCGTGCTCGTGCACGAGCAGGCGGCCGCGCGGGTGCTGCCAGGGGTGCTCGCCAAGCTCGCCGGCGCCGGGGTCACCATCCACGGCGACGCCGCGGTGCGAGCACTCTACCCGGCGGCGGTTCCCGCGACCGACGAGGACTGGGCGACCGAATACATGAGCCTGGACCTGTCCGTCAAGGTGGTGGCCGACCTTGACGCCGCGATCGCGCACATTCGTCGGTATTCGACCGGGCACACCGAATCGATCATCACCAACGACATCGTCAACGCGGAGCGCTTCCTCAACGAGGTCGACTCGGCCGCGGTCATGGTCAACGCGTCCACCCGGTTCACCGACGGCGGTGAGTTCGGGTTCGGCGCGGAGGTCGGGATCTCGACCCAGAAGCTGCACGCCCGCGGACCGATGGGTCTGCCGGAGCTCACCAGCACCAAGTGGATCGTGCGCGGTACCGGCCAGATCCGCGACTAGCGCCGGTGCCGCTCACCGGCACGGGCGGAGCGTCCCGCTAGACTGGTCGCGGTACCGCTGCCGCCCGCCGATGCAGCGCGAAAAAGTATTCCTGAACGGAGATTCCATGTTGTTCGTGACCGCTGTCCTTGCCGAGGTCGAGCACACCCAGCTGCCCGTCGCGACCTGGGTCTACGGCCTCGTGGCCCTCATCGTGTTCGCCGCCCTCGGGTTCGTCGTCTGGAGCTTCCGCGACGTCGCGAACCGCCACAGCGCCAAGGCCAACGCCTATGCCGCGGCTCATGGTGGCGCAGCCAGCCACAACGGCCACTGACAATCGGCGCCGTGACCCCGAACCGCCCGCGCATCGGCGTGATGGGCGGCACCTTCGACCCCATCCACCACGGGCACCTCGTCGCAGCGAGCGAGGTTGCGCAGAGCTTCGACCTCGACGAAGTCATTTTTGTGCCCACCGGGCAGCCCTGGCAGAAGACCGACGTGACGCGGGCCGAACACCGGTACCTGATGACCGTCATCGCCACGGCGTCCAACCCCCGTTTCACGGTCAGCCGCGTCGACGTGGACCGGACCGGCCCGACCTTCACGATCGACACCCTCCGCGACCTGCACGCCGAACGCCCGGATGCCGAGCTGTTCTTCATCACCGGCGCAGACGCGATAACTCAGATCCTGGGTTGGAAAGACGTCGCCGAACTATGGAAACTGGCCCACTTCGTGGCTGTGAGTCGCCCGGGACACGACCTGAGCATTTCAGGATTGCCTAACCAGGACGTAAGCTTGCTGGAGGTTCCGGCTCTGGCGATCTCGTCTACTGACTGCCGGGCACGCGTGAACCGGGGTTTCCCGGTCTGGTACTTGGTCCCCGACGGGGTTGTCCAGTACATCTCAAAGCACCATCTGTATCGGAGTGTGGCATGACGTTGGGTAATAGCCCGCAGCCACTGACGCGACGACAGTTGCGCGAGTTGGCTCGGGAGCACGAGCCGGCTGTCACAGAGACGCCTTCTGCAGAGGAGACTGCCACAGGCGACATCGTTGCGCCCGTCGAGGCTAAGCCCGTCGAGTCCGAGCCTGTCGAGTCCAAGCCTGTCGAGTCCGAGCCGCACCACTCGCGGCACACGTCTGTGGCCCCCGCCCCGCTGCCGGTCCCCGAGGATCCGGCCGTCGCCGACGCCGGTCGCACCCTCACCCGCCGTGAGCTTCGTGCCCTGCAGGCCGCCTCATCCGCGAGTGCCGCCGACGAGGTCTCCGGCCAGGCACAGGCCGCACCTTCTCAGGCCCCACCGGCTCCGGTCTCCGCACCCCGCTCCGCCCCCGCTGACGACCAGCCCCGAACCGAAGCGCCGGCCGCGGTCAACTCTCTGCACCCGCCGATCGGCCACTGGTCGATGGACCGCGAGGACGACAGCCACATCGAGACCATCGGGCGCCGCGACGACGCGACCTTCGACGACCTCGTGGGCCGCGGCGTCGGCGCCGGCGGCATGCCCACGACCACCAACGCCCTGATCCTGCCGTCCATCCCGCGTCAGGGCCCCGGCGGCCCCATCACCAGCACCGGGGAGATCATGATCACGGGATCGATCGACCTCCCGCGAAGCCTGGGCGCTACCGGTCAGCACCCGAACCTGTTCGACTCGTCCGAAATGGACCGCATGCTCGACCAGCTCGACGAGGGCGGTCACCACAACGATGTGGCACCCGTGAGCGCCAGCCGCGCCGTGAGCACCCACACCTCCACCCGGGGCGTGATGACGCCGCCTCGCAAACGCGGCGCCTCCCTGCCAACGGTTCTCGCGATCACCGCCGCGGTGCTCGCCATCGGTGTGCTGTCGCTGTTCGTCGTCGGCTACGCCCTCAATATCTACTAACCCCGAATATCCACCAACCCCATATCTCCTCATGCCATCTTTTTCGCTTTTACTAACTCAGGGATTCAATCGATGACCGCTTCTGCCCACGCTCTCGAGCTCCTCAAGGTGGCTGCCGCCGCCGCCGACTCGAAAGCGGGGGAGGACCTCGTTGCCATTGACGTTTCCACCCCGTTGCCGTTGGCCGACATCTTCCTCATCGTCACGGGACGCTCCGAACGCAACGTCGTCGCGATCGCCGGCGAAATCGAGGACAAGCTGATCGAGGCCGGCTACAAGCCGCTTCGCCGCGAGGGACGCGCCGAAGGGCGCTGGATTCTCGTTGACTTCGGCGACCTCGTCGTCCACGTGTTCCACGAGGAAGAGCGCGTCTATTACTCCCTCGAGCGCCTCTGGAAGGACTGCCCGGTCATCCCCATCGACCAGGCCAGTGCCCGCGCCATCGACGAGGCCGCCTCGTCCGACGAGTCCGTCGACACCTCCGCAGACGGCGCCGCAAACACGACCGTCGACGCCGCGGATGTCGAATCCACCGTGGAAATTGACGCCGCGGACTAGCGTTTGGTTCGCGAGCACTCAAAACATGTAGTAACCTAATGAAGTTGTTTCGGAGGAATTCGAAACAAAGTCTGGGTCCGTGGCGCAGCTGGTAGCGCACCTGCATGGCATGCAGGGGGTCAGGGGTTCGAATCCCCTCGGATCCACCAAGCACAAGGAAAACCCCCGATGACAGTAGTCATCGGGGGTTTTTTCGTCGTGCTGTGAACCCGGGTGAAAAGAATTTCCGGAAATATTTCTGGGGAATTCTTGCCGGCTCTTCTCACCCGGCGTTGGCGAGTTGGCGGCACGCTTCAGGGGGCTTCAGGACCTGGCCCGGTCGGACCATTCCCGATACTGAGCCACGCGTCCGGCCCCGCTCCCCGAGACCCGGCCGGCCGACCCTGGCGTGCCGTCCTGGCATCCTTCATGGCTCGCAATTGCCGCTCAACCTCTGCCGAGGTCGCCCCGGACGACAGCTGGCGCTCCAGGTCGGCATCCGGTGGGGCAGTGAGATCGGTGAGGGCGCCGCTGGCGAGCAGTTCGTCGGTCGCGGCGGCGCGGGCCTGCATCTGAACGATCCGGTCCTTGGCCCTGTCGAGGCTGACACCGACCTCGCTCATCTGCGAGCCGAGGCCGGCCGCGGCCTCGTTCGCCTTCACCTGCGCCTGCGAGGCGGCGTAGCTGGCCTTGATGCTCTCCTTCTCGGTGCGGAACGCGGCTACCCTTTCGGCCAGGCGCCGTTCGTTGTCCTGCAGCTGCCCCTGCTGCTTCTGCAGGAGGGTGTACTGGTCACGGAGTGCGGCCACCTGGCCCTCCAGCAGGGAGCGGCGTTCCAGAGCGGTCCTGGCCAGGTCTTCCCGGCCCTGGTTCAGGGCGGAATCGGCCTGGTCGGCCAGCCGTTGGTGCCTGGCGCCCATCTCCTGGCCCTGCAGCTCGATCCGTTTCTTCGCGGTGGCAACCTCGGCCAGGCCCAACCTCACGTCCTGCAGCATCCGCACCAGCTGCTCGTAGCTGTCGTCAAGAGCTTCACGCGGGTCCTCCAGTCGGTCCAGGGTGCGGGAGGCCTTGCTCCGGAAGATGACTCGCAGTCGGTTGGTGAAGGTCATGGGGTGCTCCTTTTGTCTAGCCGGTGCGCCGAGGTTTGCTGCATCGAGGTCCGCTCCGGCGTGGGCAACCCGTCCAGCAGGGTGAGGGCGTGCAACTCCGCGACACCGGCGCCGACGGCGGCGATCTCACGGTCCACGTCGGCGCCCAGGGTCGTGAGGGTGTCATCGGTGCGCACACCGAGGCCGGCGGCAACGACGGAACGGACCCGCCCCACCAACCCGGTGATCTGGTCGACGCGCCGACTGGCCACCGGGAGAGTCTCTCGGAGCACGACAGGGTCCCGTTCGGTGGCCAGCAACAGCAATTGCGACTCCACTCTGGTGCCCTCGTTCTGCAACCGTCCGACGAGCCTCTGCAACTCACCATGCGGGCCTCCGCTCTGCACGGCGAGGTCAACCGCGGCCTGTCCACTGGCGAGCGAGTCCCTCAGACGCAACCGAAGGCGGAGGATTTCGTGGTTCGGGCCGACACTCACCCGCGTGCGCACACGCAGCACGGCACCGTTGAGAGCCCGACTTCGCCGTAGCCGCCTGTACAGCACGCGTGCAATGACGATGACCGTGACGGTGGACACGACCATGATCGCCGCGAGGGCGATCAGGATCTCAGCGAGGACGCTCACGTCAACCACCCGCCTCGTCCGCTCGCCAGTGGCGGATTCTTAAGGACGTGCAGGGTCATATCTCCACCTTCATCCCAGGGCTGGTGCGGTGCCGTCCCGAACGACGGCACGCTCTACCGGGCAAAATACGCTCATTAGCGTGGAGTTGTCGGGGAATGCCCTGTTCTTGTCTGAACGCTCTCGTCAACCCGCGGCGACGCCAACGGCTCACCGCGGGCGGGACCATCGACTCTGGGCCCCCGCTCTACGATGGGGAGGTGAATGAGACCCTGCCGCCGTGCCCGGAATGCTCCAGCGAACTGACCTACGAGATGGGGGCGCTGCTGGTCTGCCCACTGTGCGGGCACGAGTGGGCGGCAGGGGCCGCCTCCGCCGGTGAGCCGGTGCAGGATGCCGCGATCACCGACGCTCACGGCAGCGTGCTGGCCGACGGCGATTCGGTGACCATCATCAAGGACCTCAAACTCAAGGGCAGCTCTACCGTCATCAAGGTGGGCACCAAGGTGCGCGGAATCCGCCTGCGCCAGGGTGTGGGCGATCACGACATCGAATGTCGAATCGAGGGAGTGAGCATGCAGCTCAAGTCCGGGGTCGTCAAGAAGGCCTAGCCCTCGGCTCGGCAGTCAAGGGGGTCACGATTACAGCCCCAGATTCCACCCCCAAGTGGGGGCCTTCGGATTACACTCCCCGATATGACCGAGCAGCAGCAGTACACCGTGGTGCGGGCCTTCCCTGGCTTCGATGTGCGCCGTTATCCGGACTGTGTTCTCGTGCAGGTGCAGGTCGACGGGGGCTTCACGCGGGCGGCGAGCCGGGGCTTCCGGCCGCTGCAGAACTATCTCGCCGGCAACAACCTGTCGGCAACGACGATCCCCATGGCGCCGCCGGTGCTGCACGAGCGGGCGGGGGAGTCCGCGCACCTGATCAGCTTCGTGCTCCCGGGTGAGTCGGACCCGGACCGTGCGCCCCTGCCACTGGACGAGAGGTTGCGGATAATCGTCCTGCCCGCCCACGAGGCCGCGGTCCTGCGGTTCGGCGGGGGCTGGAGCACAAAGAGATTCACCGATCACGGGCGTTCCCTGCTCGGGTCGCTGGAGGCCGCTGATCTCCTGCCGGACGGGCCGGTCTACTACGCACGGTTCGACCCGCCGTTCCGGCCCGGACTCCGGGGGCGCAATGAGGCGTTGGTGCGAGTGACCTCGGCCTGACGGGCGTCGATAATGGCTGGATGCCCCCTTCAGCATCTGCAGCCCGTTCAGACCAGGCATCGATCCCCGCCGCTCCCGTACGCTGTCCGTGCGGCAGCGGCAACAGTTACGACGACTGCTGCGGGCGCCTGCACCGCAGCGACGCCCGAGCCGCCACGGCCGAGCAGCTCATGCGATCGCGCTACTCGGCCTTCGCGGTCGGCGACGCAGGCTATCTCCTGCGCACCTGGCATCCGAGAACTCGGCCCGACACCATCGAGTTGGACACGACTGTGCGGTGGATGCGGCTTGACATCGACCGGACCGAGCGGGGAACCCTGTTCGACACCGAGGGCGTCGTGGAATTCACCGCACACTCGCGTCAGGACGGCCGGCGGGCTCAGCAGCACGAAGTCAGCCGATTCGTCAAGGTGTCCGGCGCCTGGCTGTACCTCGACGCGGCCGACTGAGCAACGGAATCGACGGGGCGTCGGGCGCGTCACGTCCAGATGGGAAACTGGACCCATGACCGCAACACTCGTCGCCAAGGCCCTGGCCGGTGGCTACGCCCACCGCACACTGTTCGATTCCCTCGACCTCACCGTCGCACCCGGCGATGTCGTCGGTATCGTCGGCGTGAACGGTGCGGGCAAGTCCACCCTGCTGCGCCTGCTCGCGGGCCTCGACGAGCCGCAGGGCGGTTCCGTTGCCCTGTCGCCGGCGGATGCCTTCGTGGGCTGGTTGCCCCAGGAACACGAACGGGTGCCAGGGGAGACCGTGGCGGAGTACATCGGTCGTCGCACCGGCTGCGCCCAGGCGACCAGGGAGATGGACGCCGCCGCCGCTGCCCTGGCCGAACCAGCCGCACCGGGCGGGGCTGACCCGGCCGATGTCTACTCGGTGGCCCTGGACCGCTGGCTGGCCAGTGGTGCGGCCGACCTCGATGACAGGCTCCCTGCCGTGCTGTATGACCTCGGTCTTTCCCTCGACGCCGACGTGGCCGCGGACGCGTTGATGACATCGCTCTCCGGCGGCCAGGCCGCCAGGGTGGGACTGGCCGCCCTGCTGCTGTCCAGATTCGACATCGTGCTGCTCGATGAGCCCACCAATGACCTCGACCTCGACGGGCTCGAACGCCTGGAAGGCTTCGTCACGGGCCTTCGCGGTGGAGTCGTGCTGGTCAGCCACGACAGGGAGTTCTTGGCCCGCTCGGTCACCAAGATCCTCGAACTGGACCTCGCCCAGGGCGCCAACCGGGTTTTCGGCGGCGGCTACGACTCCTACCTGGAGGAGCGCGAGACGGCCAGACGGCAGAAGCGCGCCGACTACGACGAATTCGCCGAAAAGAGGGCCGATCTGGTCGGCCGGGCCCGGACCCAACGGGAGTGGTCCAGCCAGGGTGTGCGCAACGCCATGAAGAAGTCTCCGGACAACGACAAGATCCGACGCAAGGCCGCCGCCGAATCCAGCGAGAAGCAGGCGCAGAAGGTACGCCAGATGGAGAGCCGCATCAGTCGTCTCGACGAGGTCGACGAACCGCGCAAGGAATGGCAGCTCGAGTTCACCATCGGCGCCGCACCGCGCTCGAGCAGCGTGGTCTCGGTCCTGAACGAAGCGCTCATCCGCCAGGGTGACTTCGTCTTCGGTCCGGTCTCCCTGCAGGTCAACGCGGGGGAGCGCATCGGCATCACCGGACCCAACGGCGCCGGCAAGACCACGCTGCTGCGCGCCCTGCTCGGCCGCCTGGCGGCCGATTCCGGTTCCACAAGCCTGGGCGCGAGCGTCGCCGTCGGCGAGATCGACCAGGCCAGGGCCAGCGTCACGGGCGAGCAGACCCTGGTGGCCATCTTCGAGCAGCGGCTGCCCGAGCTCTCGGCCGGCGAGATCCGCACCCTGCTCGCCAAGTTCGGCCTCACCGCCGACCACGTCAGCCGACCCGCCGACGCCCTGTCACCCGGTGAACGCACCCGCGCCGGTCTCGCCCTGCTGCAGGCCACGGGCGTGAACCTCTTGGTGCTCGACGAACCAACCAACCACCTGGACCTCGCCGCGATCGAGCAGCTGGAGCAGGCACTCGAGTCCTACACGGGCACCCTGTTGTTGGTGACCCACGACCGACGGATGCTCGCCACCGTGCGCCTCGATCGGCACTGGGCGGTCGAGGATGGGCGGGTGACCGAGTCCGTGTGACGGAAACCGTTTGACGGAGGCCGTGTCATCGAAGCCGTGACAGGCGTTGCGGCCGGGCTCTGAGGGTGCTGTCATGGATGTCGACCCGTGATGTAGATCAACGGAGGACTCCCGATGACATCGAGCACCTTCCCCGAGAACGGCACAGATCCCCGCCGGCTGGTTGAGGACCTGCGCACCGACGTAGAGGCAGACCTGATCGTCGACACCGACCCCGGCTACGACGACGCGAGGCGGGTGTGGAACGGCATGATCGACCACCGGCCCCTGCTGATCGTGCGTGCCCGTGCTACCGGCGACATCGCGCCGACCCTGGCCCTGGCTGCCAGGCACCGGCTGCCCCTCGCCGTGCGCGGCGGCGGGCACAACGTGGCCGGCAACGGCACCGTCGACGCGGGGATCGTGCTCGATCTCGCCGCGCTCAACACCGTCGAGGTCGACCCGGACGCCCGCACCGTGCGGGCACTGGCCGGGGCGACCATGGCCGACATCGACCGGGCAACCGAACCCTATGGGCTCGCCGTGCCGCTGGGCGTGGTCTCCGCCACCGGCATCGCCGGTCTCACCCTCGGCGGCGGCGTCGGCTGGCAGACCAGGGCACACGGGCTGACCCTAGACGCCATGGTGGCGGCGGATGTCGTCACGGTGGCCGGGACGAGAGTGCGGGCCAGCGCGACCGAGAACCCCGAGCTGTTCTGGGGGCTGCGCGGCGGCGGCGGCAACTTCGGCGTGGTGTCCTCGTTCACCTTCCGGGCGCATCCGTTGCCGGCGCGGCCGGTGACCGGCAATTTCGTCTACCCGAAGGAGCAGTGGGCGGCGACGCTGGCGGCCTACGACGAGTGGACCAGGGACCTGCCAGACGAGCTGACCTCCATCCTCAGCGTGCTGGTGCCGCCGCCGGCCATGGGGCTCGGCTCTGAGCCGCTGATGCTGCTGGGTTTCGCCTGGGCCGGCACCGACACCGACAGGGCCCGGGAGGTCATCGACCGGATGCGCCGCGCCGCCCCGCCCGCGGTCGAGGCCGACGAGCCGATGCCGTGGACCGCGTGGCAGTCCGCCGTCGACGGGGTCTTCCCCAAGGGTGTGCGCGGCTACTGGAAGAACACGTCCTTCGACAGTCTGGATCCGGCGGTGATCGATACCCTGCTGCGCCGCGGAGCGGAGCAGACCTGGCTCGGCACCGCCTTCGATATCCACCACATGGGCGGCGCCTTCGCCAGGGTGGCCGAGGACGACACGCCGTTCCCGAATCGGGGAGCGCGGTTCTGGCTCAACATCTACGGATTCTGGACCGACCCTGCCGACGACGCCGAGCGAGTGGCCTTCGTCCGCGAGTTCGGCGCGGAGATGGCGGTGCTGGGCTCCGGCGGCACGTACGTGAACTTCCTCGGCGCGGAATCCGGCACCGACCCGGTGGCCCAAGCGCTGGCCGTCTACGGGCCGGCCAAACTGGAGCGACTCGCCGCCCTCAAGCGCGAGTACGACCCCGAGAATCTGCTGAGGCTCAACCACAACATTCCGACGACGGTCACCCGCACTGGGTCGCCCGGCGACACCGCGACCGGCGACACTCAGTAGCGACGCGGAATAGAACGCCGGTGCGCCCCGTTGAGCCCTAGTATGCGTATGCATACAAACTGATCGGAAGGGCGCACCACACATGGCACCGACACTGGAACTGGGTCTCGACACGTTCGGCGACGTCACCTACGCCGCGGACGGCAGCCTGCTCAGCCACGCCCAGGTGCTGCGCAACGTCGTCGCCGAGGCGGTGCTCGCCGACCAGGTGGGCCTGAGCTTCTTCGGTATCGGCGAACACCACCGCGAGGATTTCGCCGTCTCCGCCCCCGAGGTCGTGCTGGCCGCCATCGCCGGTCAGACCAGCACCATCAAGCTCGGCTCCGCCGTCACCGTGCTCAGCTCCGACGACCCCGTGCGCGTCTTCCAACGCTTCGCCACCCTCGACGCCGTCTCCAACGGTCGCGCGGAGGTCATCCTCGGCCGTGGGTCGTTCACCGAATCCTTCCCCCTGTTCGGCCTGGAGCTCAGCGACTACGAGCAGCTGTTCGAAGAGAAGCTCGAGCTGTTCGCCGAACTGCTCAAGGAAGCGCCGGTGACCTGGTCGGGTAGCACGCGCGGCTCCCTGACAGAGCAGCGGGTGTTCCCGCCGACCGAATCCGGCTCCATCCGCACCTGGATCGGTGTCGGCGGCAGCCCGCAGTCCGTGGTGCGCGCCGCCCACTACGGTCTGCCGCTGATGCTCGCCATCATCGGTGGTGAGCCTCTCGCCTTCGCCCAGTTCACCGACCTGTACCACCGGGCGCTCGACCAGTTCGGCAAGGACCCGCAACCCATCGGCGAGCACTCACCCGGCTACGTCGCCGCGACGGACGAGCAGGCACGCGAAGAGATGTGGCCGCACTACCGCGCCATGCAGGACCGGATCGGCCGCGAGCGAGGCTGGGGCCCGGCCACGAAGGCCAGATTCGAGCAGGATGCCGGCCCCGACGGAGCCCTGTTCGTCGGCTCCCCGCAAACCGTCGCCACCAAGATCGCCAAAATGGCCACCGGGCTCTCGCTGTCCCGTTTCGACCTCAAGTACAGTCTCGGTACCCTCTCGCACGACAAGCTGATGACCAGTATCGAGCTCTACGGCACCGAGGTAGCCCCTCTGGTACACGAAATGATGGCCTGACGGGAATTTGGCGTGCCCCGGACGGGGTAGCGTGAACACGTGGGCCCGGCTCGGGCAAACCACCCACCTTCATCCTTTCGTTCTGACCTTCCTCGAGGAGTACACCGTGGAAACCTGGCCCGGATCTGCCTACCCGCTTGGCGCAACCTATGACGGAAGCGGCACCAACTTCGCTCTGTTCAGTGAGGCCGCCGAGCGGGTGGAGCTCTGCCTGTTCGACGAGAACGGCGCCGAGACCCCCGTCGAAGTCCGGGAATCCAGCGCCTTCGTGTGGCACTGCTACCTGCCGGAGGTGCAGCCGGGCCAGCGCTACGGCTACAGGGTGCACGGCGAATACAACCCCAGCGAGGGCAAGCGCGCCAACCCCAACAAACTGCTGCTCGACCCGTACGCCAAGGCCACCTGCGGCGTCATGGACTGGGACCAGGCACTGTTCTCGTACAACTTCGGCGAACCGGACTCCCGCAACGACGAGGACTCCGCCCCGCACATGATGCTCGGCGTCGTCGTCAACCCGTTCTTCGACTGGACCGGCGACCGCTCCCCGCGCACCCCGTACAGCGAATCGGTCATCTACGAAGCGCACGTCAAGGGCCTCACCCAGCTGCAGCAGGAGGTGCCGGAATCCCAGCGCGGCACCTACGCGGCCGTCGCGCATCCGTCGGTCATCGAGCACCTGCAGAAGCTCGGCGTCACCGCGATCGAACTGATGCCCGTGCACCAGTTCGTCAACGACAGCACCCTGCAGGACCAGGGCCTGAGCAACTACTGGGGCTACAACACCATCGGCTTCTTCGCCCCGCACAACGCCTACTCCTCCAGCGGCGACCTCGGCCAGCAGGTGCAGGAGTTCAAGGGCATGGTCAAGAACCTGCACGCCGCCGGCATCGAGGTCATCCTCGACGTGGTCTACAACCACACCGCGGAGGGTAACCACCTGGGCCCGACCATCTCGTTCAAGGGCATCGACAACGCCGCCTACTACCGGCTGATGGACGACGACGGCCGGTACTACATGGACTACACGGGCACCGGCAACACCCTCAACGTGCGCCACCCGCACTCGCTGCAGCTGATCATGGACTCGCTGCGCTACTGGGCCATCGAGATGCACGTCGACGGTTTCCGGTTCGACCTCGCCAGCGCCCTGGCCCGCGACCTCTACGACGTCGACAAGCTGTCCACCTTCTTCGAGCTCGTGCAGCAGGACCCGATCGTCTCCCAGGTCAAGCTGATCGCGGAGCCCTGGGACGTCGGCCCCGGCGGCTACCAGGTCGGCAACTTCCCGCCGCAGTGGACGGAGTGGAACGGCAAGTACCGCGACACTGTGCGCGACTTCTGGCGCGGCGAGCCCTCCACCCTGGGCGAATTCGCCTCCCGCATCTCCGGCTCCGCCGACCTCTACGAGCACTCCGGCCGCCGCCCCGTCGCGTCGATCAACTTCGTCACCGCGCACGACGGCTTCACCCTCAACGACCTCGTGTCGTACAACGAGAAGCACAACGACGCCAACGGCGAGGACAACAACGACGGCGAAAGCCACAACCGGTCCTGGAACGCCGGAGTGGAGGGCCCCACCGACGACGCCACCGTCCGCACCCTGCGCGGCCGCCAGCAGCGCAACTTCATCGCCACGATGCTGCTCTCCCAGGGCGTCCCGATGATCCTGCACGGCGACGAACTCGGCCGCACCCAGCACGGCAACAACAACACCTACGCCCAGGACTCCGAGCTGAGTTGGATCCACTGGGACGAGGCCGACCAGCCCCTGATCGAGTTCACGTCCGCTGTGGTCCGCCTGCGCAAGGAGCACCCCACCTTCCGTCGGAGCCGGTTCTTCGACGGGCACCCCGGCAAGCGCGGCGAGGGCGACCCGCTGGCAGATATCGTTTGGCTGAACACCGACGGCCAGGAGATGCGCGCGGAGGACTGGGACGAAAGTCGGTCCCGCACCGTCAGCATGTTCCTGAACGGCCAGGGCATCCGGGAACGCGACTCCCGCGGGCGCGAGGTCACCGACGTCAACTTCATCCTGCTGTTCAACGCGGATGCCGAAGACGTCGAATTCACCCTGCCGAGCGCCGAGTACTCGCCCGCCTGGGAGATCGTGATCGACACCGGGGGAGAGGGCGCCGATTCGGAGCCCCGCCCGGCCGGTGCCACCCACACCGTGATGGGACGCTCACTCGTCGTGCTGCGCGAGTACCACGTGCCCGAGGTTGCTCCGGACCACTCCGTTGCCGCGTCGCTGGCAAGCCACCCGTCGCCGCCGACGTCCACGCTGACCCTGCCGGTGCTGCCGGACCCGTACTCTTCGACCGAAGGACACGAGTAACCACCATGAGCATCCCCGTCTCCACCTATCGCCTGCAGATCACGTCGGCCTTCGATCTGGATGCGGCGGCGGGTGTGCTCGATTACGTCAGCCGGCTCGGCGCGGACTGGCTCTACCTTTCGCCGCTGCTCACGGCCGAGGAGGGCTCCGACCACGGCTACGACGTGATCGACCACGGCAGCATCGACCCGGCCCGCGGCGGCCCCGAGGCGCTCGCCCGACTGTCGGAGCGGGTGGCCGCGGCCGGCCGCGGCATCCTGGTGGACATCGTCCCCAACCACGTCGGCGTCCAGACGCCGCACAGCAACGCCTGGTGGTGGGACCTGCTCCGAGCCGGGCAGGGTTCCCGCTATGCCGAGGCCTTCGACGTGGACTGGCCCGCCGGCAACGGTCGGCTGCTGCTGCCCGTACTCGGTGACGGCGACACCGAACTCGACCAGCTCACCGTGGTGGGCGACGAACTGCACTACTACGACAACCGGTTCCCGCTCGCTCCCGGCACCGCGGACGACGGCGCCCCCGCCGCCGTCGTGCACGACAGGCAGCACTACGAACTGGTCAGCTGGCGCCGCGCCGACACCGACCTGAACTACCGCCGCTTCTTCGCCGTGAACACCCTCGCCGGTGTGCGCGTCGAGGTGCCCTGGGTCTTCGACGAATCCCACCGCGAGATCCTGCGCTGGGTGCACACCGGCCAGGTGCAGGGCCTGCGAGTCGACCACCCGGACGGCCTCGCCGACCCGGCCGGCTACCTCGACAGGCTGCACGCCGCCATGCCGGACGGCTACCTGCTGGTGGAGAAGATCCTGGAGGGCCGCGAACAGCTGCCCAGCAGCTGGTCGGCCCACGGCACCACCGGCTATGACGCCCTCGCCGACTTCGACAGGGTCCTGGTGGACCCGGCCGGCCAGGACGCCCTCGACACCCTGGAGGCCACCCTGCAGGGCGGCGCCGTCTCCTGGACCGAACTGGTCTACACCGGCAAGCGCGCCATCGCCGACGGCATCCTGCAGAGTGAGGTGCGCCGACTCGACCGTTTGATCCCCGAGGTCCCCGATGCAGCCGACGCCCTCGCCGAACTGATCGCCTGGTTCCCGGTCTACCGCTCCTACCTGCCCGTCGGCCGCAGCGAACTCGACACCGCCGTGCGACTTGCCCGGCAGCGCCGGCCCGACCTCGACACCACCATCACCGCCCTGCTGCCGTATCTCACCGACCCCGCACACCCCGCGGCCGTGCGCTTCCAGCAGACCTCGGGGATGGTGATGGCCAAGGGCGTCGAAGACACCGCCTACTACCGCTACAGCCGGCTCACCTCCCTCAACGAGGTCGGCGCGGACCCGAGCGAGTTCGCGGTGCCGGTGGAGGAATTCCACCGCCGCCAGCAGACCCGGCTGGCCGTTGCGCCCGCCTCACAGACCACGCTGTCGACCCACGACACCAAGCGCGGCGAAGACGTGCGGGCCCGCATCTCGGTCCTGGCCGAGATCCCGGATGAGTGGACCGCTGTGCTCGGCGAGCTGCGTGCCCTGGCCCCGCTCGGCGACGCCCCGTTCGAAAACCTGCTCTGGCAGGCCATCGTGGGTTCCTGGCCCGCCTCCACCGACCGTCTCATCGGCTATGCCGAGAAGGCGTCCAGGGAAGCGAACCTCTCCACCACCTGGACCGCGCCCAACGACGACTTTGAAAACCGGATGCGCGCCCTGGTTCGGGAACTCGCCGAGGACGGGCCCCTGACCCGCACCGTTACCGCCTTCGTCGACAGGGTGAAGCAGGCCGGGTGGAGCAACTCGCTCTCCCTCAAGCTCATCCAGCTCACCGCGCCCGGTGTACCCGACGTCTACCAGGGCAGCGAACTCTGGGAGATGTCGCTCGTGGACCCCGATAACCGCCGCCCGGTGGACTACACCGTGCGCCGGGACTACCTGGACCGCGTCAGCGCGGGCTGGCTGCCCCCCATCGATGAAACCGGCGCCACGAAACTGCTCGTCACCACCAACGCCCTGCGCCTGCGCCGCGATCGGCCGGAACTGTTCGTCCGGCACGCACCGGTCGAGGCATTCGGCCCGGCCGCCGCCCACGTGGTGGCCTACGACCGCGGCGGCGCCGTGACCGTCGCCACCCGGCTGCCCGTCGCGCTCGCCCGCACCGGCTGGGGTGACACCACGATCATGCTTGCCGGGCACGACTGGCATGATGCTCTCACCGGTGTCCGCTTCGCCGGCGGCCAGGTGCGTCTGGCCGACCTGCTGTCGAGCTATCCGGTTGCGCTGTTGATCCCCGCGAGCATCACCGCACCCACCGCTATCGAGGAGGCCACCCCGTGACGACAGACAACCCCGACATCGTCGCCGTTCCGATCGACGTGTGGGCGCCCGCCGCCGAGACCGTCGGGCTGGTCGCCGGCGACGCCACCGCGCCGATGACCCGCGGCGACGCCGGCTGGTGGCACGGCAGCCTGCCCGGCAGCGCTGACGGTGTCGACTACGGCTTCCTGCTGGATGGCGCCGGCCCGTTCCCCGACCCGCGATCCCGCCGCCAGCCGCACGGCGTGCACAACCTCTCCCGCAGCTTCGACCCGGCCACGCACACCTGGCAGGACGACGCCTGGACTGGTCGTCAGCTCGCCGGTGCCACCATCTACGAGCTGCACATCGGCACGTTCACCCCCGAGGGCACCCTGGAGGCCGCGGCCGGCCGGCTCGACCACCTCGTGTCACTCGGCGTGGACTTCGTCGAGCTGCTGCCGGTGAACGGCTTCAACGGCACTCACAACTGGGGCTACGACGGTGTGCTCTGGTATGCCGTGCACGAGGGCTACGGCGGCCCGGCGGCGTACCAGCGGTTTGTCGACGCCTGCCACGCGGCCGGCATCGGCGTGATCCAGGACGTCGTGCACAACCACCTGGGCCCCAGCGGCAACTACCTGCCCAACTACGGGCCCTACCTCAGCGACGCCGAGGGCAACACCTGGGGCGCCTCGGTCAACCTCGACGGCCAGGACTCCGACGAGGTGCGCCGGTACATCATCGACAGCGCGTTGATGTGGCTGCGCGACTATCACGTCGACGGCCTGCGGTTGGACGCCGTGCACGCCCTCAAGGACCACTCCGCGGTGCACCTGCTGGAACAGCTCGCCGGCGAGGTGGCCGTGCTCAGCGCCTCCGTGGGCCGCCCATTGACCCTCATCGCCGAATCGGACCTCAACGACCCCAAGCTGATCACCCCCCGTGAAGCCAACGGGTACGGACTCGACGCCCAGTGGAGCGACGACTTCCACCACGCCGTGCACGTCGCCCTCACCGGTGAGACCGTCGGTTATTACGCCGACTTCGCCCCCCTCGGCGCCCTGGCGAAGGTGCTCACCCGCGGGTTCTTCCACGACGGCACCCTGTCCACCTTCCGCGGCCGCCACCACGGCCGCCCTGTCGACACCGAACGGATGCCGGCCTGGCGGCTGGTCGTCGCCTCGCAGAATCACGACCAGATCGGCAACCGGGCCATCGGCGACAGGCTCAGCGCCCAGCTCGACACCGGCCAGCTGGGCATCGCCGCCGCACTCACCCTGCTCGGCCCGTTCACCCCGATGCTGTTCATGGGCGAAGAGTGGGGGGCGCGCACACCGTGGCAGTTCTTCACCTCGCACCCAGAGCCCGAACTCGGCCTGGCCACCGCAGAGGGCCGCATCGGCGAGTTCGCCCGGATGGGCTGGGACCCGGCCGTGGTGCCCGACCCCCAGGACCCGGCCACCTTCGAGCGGTCAAAACTGGACTGGTCCGAACTGCAGCGTGGCGATTCCGGTCGTCTCCTGGCGTTCTATCGTGACCTCGCGGGTCTCCGTCGCCGGCTCGCCGACCTGACCGATCCACGGTTCGCGCGGGTCGCGGTGGCCTATGACGAGGCGGACGGCTGGCTGCTGCTGTGCCGCGGCGAGACCGAGATCGTGATCAACCTCTCCACGACCGCTCGGTCCGTTCCGGTTGCCGGGCAGAGCGTCCTGCTCGCCTTCGCGAACAACGCCGATGCGAGCCCCCGGCTCGACGCCGGCTGGGTGTTGCTGCCGCCGCACTCGGTCGCGGTGCTCGTCTAGGTCCATCTATTCACCAGCTCCACTCGCCAGTACTACCCGCCAGCTCCACTCGCCAGTACCACTGACCATCGAGGAGGACCCATGGGCCATTTCCTATCCGCGGAGACGGCGGCTGCGCTGGCCCGGCTGACGGAGCTGGACGCCAACGCGGCGGCTCCGCCGCTGGAGCGGATGCGGGCCATTCGTGCGGTACTTCACCACCTTGACGCCGACCCGGCCGCGCTGGCGAGCGTACGCGACGCCCTGTCCGATGGAGCGGGCTGGCCCGAGATCGCGGATGCCGCCGGGCTCAAACCCACCGCGGCCAAGTGGCGCTGGCAGGGCACCGACTCCGACATCGCGGCCCGCCTGGATGCCGGACGCAAGCGCAGCGCGCGGCCCAGCAGCGTTCCGACCGACCTGCCCGGGCACTCGGTGGCCGAGGCTGCCGCATTGCTCGGCGTCAGCGTTCAAGCGGTATACCTGCAGGTGAGCAGAGGTAAACTGGTCAGCCGCACCGTCGAGCTGGCGGATGGCCGCAGTTACAAACGCGTCATCCTTCCCGGGGACGCGCTACCCTCGACGACAGAATCCGCGGAAACTGACCCCGAAAAACCAACCCCCTAGACGACGACCCCCGCAACGACGATCCCCTCAACGACAGAGCCTTGAGACATCACCCGAGCTACCGAACCCCACCCACGGAGTGACCATGACCGATCAGAGCTATGACCCGTTCGACCGAACGTTCCCCCTCGACACCTCGACCACCACAGAACGCCTGCCGATGCCGGGCACTCAGCCCGCCGGTGACGGGCCGACGGGTGAGGGGCCGGTCGAAACCGCAGTGTCCCCGGTCCCCAACCGGACCAAAACCCGAAGCCGCACCCTGCTCTCCGACCTCAGAACGGGACCGCCGCAGCGCGCCGCACTGGTCGTTCTCGTAGGCATCGCCGTTCTGACGATCGCGTTCATCATCATGATCTTCGTGAACGTCTCCAACGAGAGCATCATCGCCTTGGCCGTCATCGCCACGCCGATCGCCTCGATGGTGGCGGCGTACTACGCCGTCACCCTGAGCATCCAGCAGGTCGCCACTGAGCGTGCCGACAAGGAGAAGGCCCTCGCCAGGCTCACGGCCGTCGAGGCCGGTGCCCGCGAGACCGAGGTGTGGGCCTCCCAGATGGAGTCCGGGCTTCGGGTCGCAATGGCCAAGCTCGATGGCGCCGGTGTGTCCACCGTCGCGGTGACCCGGGCGGCCGGCACCCCGGACGACTTCTTCTAGGCGGTTCAGCTCAGCCCAGTCAACGCCCGGCGGCGCCGCCAGGTTGCCCGGTCGCGCGATCCCTCGCCGCGAGGGATCGGCCTGCACGAAGGTAGTGCCGCATGGGGGCCTGCCGCAGCCGCGTCGGCAGGCGCGGATAGATCAGACGGATGACGCCGATCACGGCGTTGTACCTGCGCTGGCGTCCGGGCGACCAGGGCAGGTCGAAGAGGGCTCGTTCGTCGGGCTGCAGGAGCCCCGTGGTGACCAGGCGCCCCAGCGGCATCGCCAGGCGCAACCAGACCGGTCCGGTGGTGGGGTGCAGCAGTTGCCTGGCCACCGATCGGGTCGTCTCGTCGGTCGCAAGGCCGGACGTTGCGCGGCTCCAATACGCCGCGAAAGCCTCCCGGTCCGCGGGCCACAGCCCGGGCGGTACCTGAAGGGCGGTGCCGAGCACGCCGTAGTCACGGTAGACGGACTCGGCGTCGGCATCCGTGAGCGGTCCGTAGACCAGCTCGTGCACACGGGTCGCGGATTCGTACAGGGTCGCGGCAACCCAGAGCTGCAACTGCGGATCGAAAGCGTTGTACCCCGGGGCGCCGACGCTCTGGGTGCCGTGCACCGGGCGATGGGCCAGGGACACCCGGCGCACGGCCGCGGCCCGGTCGATGGGCGAGCCGCAGGTGACGGCGTATACGTAGGAGAGCGTGCCGCTCAGTCGACTCAGCGGTCGGGTCGCGAAGTCGCTGTGCCTGGCGACGCCGTGCCCGACGGCGGGGTTCGCGAGCTGTAGGAGGATTGCGCGACCGCCGCCGAGAACCAGAACGCTTTCCGGGGCCACATCGCGGATGCTCAGTGCCGGGCTCGACAGGGACGCCGGACTGGACGGGGACGCTGTCGGCATCGTGGACTCCTCTTGACAGGCCGAGCCTACTTCCCCGCCGAGGAGTCGGGTTCTCCGCGCGTTCCTGAATCGTTCACATCTTTTCTGGTCGGTGATGGAATATCCTGTAGTCCTATGCGCTTGCATATACCTGAGGGCAGCGAATCCACCGCCCCCACGGACTTGAGGAGCACCATGAGCGACATCACCACCACGACCATCCCGGGCTACAAAGCGGGAACCTGGACCATCGACCCCACGCACAGCGTCGTCGGCTTCAGCATCCGTCACATCATGATCAGCAAGGTCAAGGGCACGTTCGAGACCTTCAACGCCACCTTCGTCACCACCGAGAACCCCCTCGAGACCAGCGTGACGGCGTCCGCCGTCGTCGCGTCCATCAACACCAACGAGGCCAACCGCGACGGCCACCTGCGCACCGGCGACTTCTTCGACGCCGAGACCTACCCGACCATCGACTTCGTGTCGACCGGAGTGCGCGTCGTCGGCGGCGACTACCTCGTGGACGGCAACCTCACCATCAAGGGCGTCACCAAGCCCGTCACCTTCGACTTCGAGTTCGGTGGCTTCGGCGGCGACCCCTACGGCAACTACAAGTTCGGCGCCACCGCCACGACCCAGGTCAACCGTGAAGACTTCGGTCTCACCTACAACGCGGCCCTCGAGACCGGCGGCATGCTGCTGGGCGACAAGGTCACCATCACCCTCGAACTGCAGGGTGCCCTCCAGGCCTAAGCACTCGGCAGCGCGCAACGGGGATCCCACCAATGGGGTCCCCGTTGTTGTGTCTGGGTTGTGTTGTCTCTGTGTGCGGTTCCGCCCGTCACCCGGCCACCGGTTCGTCCGGCGTCGGCCGCAGGACCCCGATTCGTCGCAACACCAGGGCGATGAGCGGATCAAGGGCGAACAGGAAGAACGCGGGGGAACCGACCAGCGTCGCCAGCAGTACGACGGCGAACGACTGTGCGAGCGCACTGACATTGTTCACCCGTGCGTTATGAACGGCGGTGGCGGATGCGCCATGCACGAGCTGTCTGCGGGGAGAGCTGGCGTGGAACCACTGCCAGGTGCTGAAGAGCAGGATCACGAAGAAGTTCAGGGGTAACAGCGTGCGGCCCAGCAGGTACCGGCTGAGTTCGTCGTTGAGACTCGTCGTGAACGGAACCAGGACCACGCCGAGAAGGCGGAAATTGTTGAGCCAGATGATGGTGGTATCCACACGGGGGATGAACTCGAACTGACGCACGTGAATGAACCACAGCAGGCTGAGCAGCAGAAAGCTGATGACCACGTTCAGGATGCTCGGTGCCAAGGCGTTGACCTGCCGCAGGAACTCGGCGTTCGACGTCACGACGCCGATGCTGTCCACGGAGACGTTCAGCACAAGCAGCGTGGCCGCGATGGCGAAGACGCCGTCAGTGTACGATTCCAGCCGCCGGGTGGACAGAACCGTTCGCCGGGCCGTCGTCGCCGTGGTCGGCGCAGCGTAGCGCTCGGGCTCCGGGCTGCTCGACATGCGGGCAGCCTACTCGCCGGTGATCTCCTCGCGCACCCGTCGCAGGTCCTCCATCAGGGCGCCGATCAAGATCCAGTGCTGGGGATGTGGAGTCATGATCATCAGCGGCGCCGTCAGGGCGAGCGGCTCGATCCCCGGAGCCGCCGAGGCGGACGGCTTCCCATCCGCCGGCACGGTGAGCAATCGCAGATCGTGCGCGGCCCTCTCCAGCTCGATGGCGAAGGCCTGCACGGTGGGCTCGAGGTGCAGGCTATCGTCGTAGTGGTCCCGCAGCGCTCTCGTCATGCCCAGTGCCCGGGTGACCAGGGGCACCAGGCGGGCGTAGAGGTCGGTGTCGGCGTCGAGAACCTCGCGGTGCCTGCTTTGGCGGGGATTGAGTGTCAGGCTCTCCTCGGCCTGGCTGATGGCCCGTTCGGCCTTGGCCAGCATGGGCCGCAGTAGTCGGGCCTGGATCATCAGGCTCTCCAGATCGGCGTACTTCTGCGGGCTCAGCAGCGCGGTGGCCACCCGGTCGAAGGTCGCGGCCACCTCCAGGGTGAGCCGGGTCACCGCGTCGTGTGCGGGCGTGAGCAACACCGGCGGAACGATCAACGCGTTGACGATCACTGCGATCGCGGCGCCCAGGATGGTCTCGATGATGCGGTCCCTGGCGTAGGTCGGTGTCGCGGCACCCAGCACGAGGACGAGCATCGCGCTGATCGGGATCTGATTCGCCGAGCCAGGCGACAGCTTCAGGGCCCAGGCCAGCAGGATGCAGAGCACGATCGCCCCCAGGACGATCCAGCTGTCCTGTCCGAACCACAGCCCGATGCCCAGAGCAACCAGGACTCCGCCGACGACGCCGAGGCTGCGTTCCAGGGCCCGTCCCAGGGACTGGTTGATGCTGGGCTGCACGACGAAGATGGCGGCCATCGCGGCGAAGATGGGCAGCTCGCCGGGCAGGAGCCACAGCGAGATTACCCAGGCCAGGACCACTGCGACCGAGGTCTTGAGGGTCTGCAGCAGCGGGATCCGTCTGGATACTCGCAGGCTGGTCGTTATTCGCACTGTCATAGGGTACAAGGCCCGACGGACCGGACCGATCACCGGTCTCACCACGGCAGGCTAGGGCGCGGCGGGCACGGTCGGTGGGGCCGGAAGTACCTGCACCGGGCGGCCGAGGAAGCGGGCGTATTCGTGAAGGGCCCGATCGGTTCCCGGGAGCGATGCGGCGCCCTGCGGGGTGAACGGCGCGGGGTGCACCGTGATCGCCCGGGGCTGCCATTCGCGCCGCCAGGTGCCGAAAATACGGCCGCCGCGAACCAGGACGGGCAGGAAGATCCCGTTCTTGCCCGGGACGACCCTGGTCAGGTTCTCGGGTTCGATCGCGAAGCTGCGATCCCGATAGCCGAGCAGGTATTCATCGAAGCCCGGCAGGGCCAGCACGGCACTGGGACCGCGCCCCGGCGCGGCGCGGCTCAGCGGTCCGAGATCTGAGCTCTGGGGGAGCAGGTGGCTCACTCCGTCGACGTCGAGGGTGTTGAGCTGCCCTCCACCAACGGCCAGGGCCGTCTTGGCGTCGCTCATGGTGAGCTGGGACCACCAGGCGAAGTCGGTCAAGGGAGCCGGCCCGTGTCCGGCCAGGTAGCGCAGCAGGTATTCGCCCAGTGCCTGGTCGCGTTCGAGCTGCCGGGGGTGCGGGACCCAGTCCGAGAGCAGCACGAGCATCTGTTGGGCGTCGAGCTGCCGGCCCCAGCAGAGGGTTCCCGACTGGGCGAGGTGCCAGATGAGGTGATATCCCCGCTGGCCGTCTGTGCCGATGCCGTGGCGCTCCAGCAGTGCCAGGAAGGCTGCCCTGGTGAGCTCCCGTCCGCCGCTGAGGGCATTCTCGGCCACGGTGCGGGAGCGTTCGATGGTCGCCTCGTCCAGGCCCAGGTCGCGGCGCCGGGTTGCCGCACCGGCCCAGAGCCTGGCGGTGGTGAGTCCGAGCATCCAGCCCAGGTCCGGCCCCGGCACCAGGTGCAGGGTTCCCCGCATCGGCCAGGAGCGCACGATCCTGGCGGAGTCGATCAGCGTGTCGATGTCGGCGGAGGTGCTTCCGGGGGCCCGCACGGCAACGGCCCACTTCGCCCAGCGGAGGTCCTGCGCCTGCACGGCCAGCATGCGGTCGACGACCTGGGCGGGCTCGGTGATCGACCCGGTCAGCGCCTGGCTGGCCAGGCGACGCCGGGTGATGTCGGAGCGGGAGGCACGCGTCATGGAACCGCAGCCTATGACTCAGGTGAGGATCAGGCCAGGTCGTCGTCGGTTCGTGCGCCGAAGACTATCTCGTCCCAGCTGGGCATCGATGCGCGGCCGCGGCGACCGGTCTGACCGGTGCGTGGTTGGCCCGTGGCGGCCTGAGTGGCCCACACGTTGCGGGTTTCCTCGGGGGCTGCGGTGGCAGCCTCGGCAACAGGGGGAGCCTCGTTGACCAGGCGGATCCCGGACTCGGCCGGTGCCCGCTCGGTACGGCGGGTGTCCACCACTGGTGTGACGGGCGTTTCGGTCTCTCCGGCGGCCGCTTCCCGTTCGCCGCGGCGGCGGCGAAGCGACTCGAGCAGGTCCGCGGTCTCGCTCAGGCTCTGCGGCGGTTCGGCCGCTCGCTTGATGGCGGCCTTGGACACGGCCTCCGTCGTACCGGCGGAACGGGCGTATGGCACCGGATCGTGCAGCGGAGCCGTGTCGTTGAGGATGTCGTCGGCCAGGGATTCCTTGAACGTGAAGGCGCCGCTGTCGAACCGGCTCACGTCGGCCAGGCTGGTTTCGGCGCCGACGGCACGCAGCCGGGGGATCAGGGCACCCTTGAGCTCGCCCTGTTGGGAGAGGGCAATGGCCTCACTGCCGATCGGCGAGAGGGTGTTCTTCTTGGGTTCGAAGCCCCACCGGGCGTCGTGGTCGATGTCGTCAGCCGTGAAGGCGAGCTTGACGATCCACCCGGCGCCGGGTTCCTTCCAGCTGGCCCAGCGTTCGTTGGACGCACCCAGGGACGCCAGGCGTTCCCGGATGACGCTGCCGAAGTTGGCCTGCTCGTCGATGGGATCGGGGTCGATCGCGGTGTGCACGGGCACGCTCAGCGCGCTCGACACTATGTATTCGCGTTCGGCGACCACCGGTCCCTCGAACCGCTTGACGAAGTCCAGCGACGCACCGGTCACTGCAGCGACGTCCTCCGCGGACATGCCGGCACGGATGTGCGCCTGCACCTCCCGGGGCGACAGTTTGGGCCGAACGGACGCATCCGTTTGGGTTTGGCGAAGCCGGGACTGGAGAACCGCATCGATGGGGATCCGAAAGCGATCACCCTCCTCTGACGCTGCAAGCAGCGCGCCGTTCTCGACTCCGATAACTTTCAAATCCTGCATGGCGAAAGCCCTCTCGCGATTACTGATGGCCCAACCCTGCCATGCAATGTGGCATTTTTCGGGGAATACTGCGGGCGTGCCGGAAGTTGCTCCCATTGCCAACCTGAAAGGTTGGCGATTGGTTTGCTATTCCGCACGGATTGTTGCAAACTATGGCCGCCGATTTCGTTTATCGGCGTTAATGAAATGGATGGGCATGGCAACCGATTACGACGCACCGCGAAAGACCGAAGACGACTCAGAGTCGATTGAGGCCCTCAAGGAGCGTGTACCCGACAAGATGTCTGGTGTCGTTGATGTTGACGACTCCGACAACCCCGGTGGCTTCGACCTCCCGGGCGCCGATCTGTCCGACCTCGACCTCGACGTCGTCGTCCTGCCCCCGCAGGCCGACGAGTTCACCTGCGTGGAGTGCTTCCTCGTGAAGCACCGTTCGCAGATGTCGCACGAGACCAAGCTCGGCCCGGTCTGCCTGGAGTGCGACGCCTAAGCGCGCTTAGTTACTTGATGCTGGCCGTCGCGATCCATTGATCGCGGCGGCCATTTTCTGCGGCCGGCGGCTGGAGACCAGCCAGTACGGCGCCGGATCGGTCGGGTCTTCAAGCGGGATCCGCACCACGGGTGCGATCCAGCCACGGATCAGCAGCCACGCGCGGGCATCCAGCTTCTGGCCACGCTCGAGAGTGGCATCCGCAGCCTCGAGGGGGACGGCCTCACCGAGCAGGCGGGTTTCGATGCGCGCCCGGCCGGCGGTGAGGACACCGTCGGACACCGAAACCGTCGGCGACGCCAGCACCAGCAGCAGGGCGCTGCCGAGGTAGAGGCCGGCGCCGGTCAGGATCCCCGCCAGCACCGAGATCGGCAGGAAGACCAGGAGGCTTGCGGGAATCACCAGCGCAGTGATGATGAAGAGCCATGGGGATGGCCAGAGTTTTTCGCGATAATCGGGCATGGGTCTATTCGACCAGATAACTGCACTACCCTCGACACGTGGCTGAAAGCGTCGAAGTCCTGATTACCGCGTCCGTTCTCCCGACCTACGCCCATCCGGGTGACGCCGGAGCCGACCTGCACGCCTCGGAGGCCTTGGTCCTGGCTCCCGGTGAACGGGCCCTCGTCGGCACCGGTGTGTCGATAGCGTTGCCGGACGGATACGCGGCCTTCGTGGTCCCCCGCAGCGGACTGGCCGTCAAGCACGGAATCACCGTCGTGAACTCGCCGGGGACCGTTGACGCGGGCTACCGGGGCGAGGTCAAGGTCTGCATGCTCAACACCGACACCGTCACCCCGTTCCCCATCAACATCGGCGACCGCATCGCCCAACTCATCGTGGTTCCGGTGGCCCGGGCGGTCTTCGTGCCAGTCGAGCGGCTCCCCGGCAGCATGCGTGGCGAGGGCGGCTTCGGCTCGACCGGCGTCGCGCCGGGCGCTCCTGCGGACCGCGCCCCCCAGACCGAATCGTCCGCCCCAACGGACGCCCACCGAAGCGGAGAAACCCTGTGAGTGACAAAGTGAACCCCGACACGCGCTCAAGCACCGACGAGACGGCCGGCACCGACAGCACCGAACTCACCGGAGCCGAGCAGCAGGTCCCCGACATGCACGCCAAGTCAGCTCCGGTCGACCGTGACGTGGACGGCCCCCTCGACGAGTCTGAGGCGAACCCGGTCCGCCCATACGTCGATCTCGGTGGCGTGAAGATCCTGCCGCGCGAGGGCCTGCACCTCCGGCTCGAGATCGAAGAGGGCTCCAAGCGAGTCGTTGCCATCGGCCTGGACTATGCCGGTTCGACCCTGCAGGTGCAGCCCTTTGCGGCGCCGCGCTCCAGCGGCCTGTGGCAGGAAATCCGCACCCAGATCGCCGACCAGATCGCCAAGCAGGGTGGCTCGACCACTCCGCGCGAAGGTCCGTTCGGGCCCGAACTCGTCGCCGAGATCCCCGTCGCAGCCGGCCAGGGTCCCGCGGGCACCACCCGGTTGGCCCGTTTCATCGGCGTGGACGGACCGCGCTGGTTCCTCCGCGGCGTCATCGCCGGCGAGGGCGCCATCAACCCCGAAGCCGCAGCGCAGATCGAAGACCTGTTCCGCAGCATCGTCGTGGTGCGCGGTTCAGCCCCGATGCCGCCGCGCGACCTCATCCCGCTTCGGATGCCGGCCACCCCGGCCGGTAAGCCCGAACCCACCGGCACCTGATCCGTCAGGTGCACTCACCGAAAGTCACCTGATGACGGATTCCCTCTCCGGGCCAGAACCCGAACCGCGTAAGACGTCCGACGGCACCGACGGCACTGACAGTGCCGCCAGAGCCGGTGCCAGCAGTGCCGGCAGCCCGGCAGAGCCCGCCGGCGCCCTCGCCGACAGTATGGCCGCGGCGGCCCGCCGCGCCGGATTCAGTCCGGCCGCAGACGGGGAACCCATCAGCGGCCACGCGCTGCTGGCTGCCATGGGCGGCATCCGCGGCCTGGTCGAGGCCGTCCTGCCGGGCCTGGTCTTCCTGGTCACCTATACCCTCACCCGTGAGCTGATTCCGTCCCTGATCGCTCCGGTGATCATCGGTGTGATCTTCTTCGCGCTCCGGCTGGCCCGTAAACAGACCGTCACCCAGGCCGTCGGTGGACTCGTCGGAATCGGCCTCAGCGCCGTGCTCGCCCTGTTCACCGGCCGCGCCGAAGACTTCTACCTGCCGGGCTTCTGGACCAACGGTGTGTACGGAGCGGCCCTGCTCGTCTCCGCACTGATCGGCTGGCCGCTCATCGGTGTGGCCGTCGGGTTCCTGATGGGGGAGCAGCTCGCCTGGCGGGCCGACCCGTCCAAACGACGGGTGCTGACAATTCTCACCTTCATGTGGGCGGGACTGTTCATCCTGCGCCTGGCCGTGCAGCTTCCCCTGTACTACGCCGGCAACGTCGAGTGGTTGGGCGCGACCAAACTGCTCATGGGGATCCCGCTGTATGCGCCGCTTCTTGTGGTCTCCTGGCTGATGGTGCGTTCCGTGTACGCGGCCACCGCCGCACAGCGGCCGGTGCTATAGTTATCTCGACGTCAAGATAGTTTGCGGTAAGGCTACCCTTGCTGGCAGAACTCGGCGTCAGTTGGTCAGGATTGAGGATCGCGGACGGGTTCCCGTCGGTTTCCACAAAGGAGAGGGCATCGTGTCTGCTGTTAATAGTTTTGGAGCTCGGGACACCCTGCGCGTCGGTGCGACGGACTACGAAGTCTTTCGCCTGGATGCCGTCAAGGGATACGAGAAGCTGCCGTTCAGCCTCAAGGTGCTGCTGGAGAACCTCCTCCGCACCGAAGACGGCGCCAACATCACCGCGGATCACATCCGCGCACTCGGCGCGTGGGTTCCCACCAGCGATCCCGACACAGAAATCCAGTTCACGCCAGCTCGCGTGATCATGCAGGACTTCACCGGCGTGCCGTGCATCGTCGACCTCGCCACCATGCGCGAGGCCGTCGCCGACCTCGGCGGCGACCCCAACAAGATCAACCCGCTCGCCCCTGCCGAGCTCGTCATCGACCACTCGGTCATCGCCGACCTGTTCGGCAGCGAGAACGCCCTCGAGCGCAACGTCGAGATCGAATACGAGCGCAACGGTGAGCGTTACCAGTTCCTGCGCTGGGGCCAGACCGCGTTCGACGACTTCAAAGTCGTCCCGCCGGGAACCGGCATCGTGCACCAGGTCAACATCGAGTACCTGGCCCGCGTCACCTTCACGCGCGAAGTAGGCGGCGTCCTCCGCGCCTACCCCGACACCTGTGTCGGCACCGACTCGCACACCACGATGGTCAACGGCCTGGGCGTGCTCGGCTGGGGCGTCGGCGGCATCGAAGCCGAGGCGGCCATGCTCGGCCAGCCCGTGTCGATGCTGATCCCCAAGGTCGTCGGCTTCAAGCTCAACGGCTCCATCCCCGCCGGCGTCACCGCGACGGATGTTGTGCTCACGATCACCCAGATGCTGCGCCGCCACGGCGTTGTGGGGAAGTTCGTCGAATTCTACGGCGAGGGCGTCGCCCAGGTGCCGCTGGCCAACCGCGCCACCATCGGCAACATGAGCCCGGAGTTCGGCTCCACCGCTGCCATGTTCCCGATCGACGACGTCACCCTCGGCTACCTGCGTCTCACCGGCCGCAGCGAAGAGCAGGTCGCACTCGTCGAGGCGTACTCCAAGCTGCAGGGCCTGTGGCACGACCCCGCACAGGAGCCCGTCTTCAGCGAGTACCTCGAACTCGACCTGGGCACCGTCGTTCCGTCGATCGCCGGACCCAAGCGCCCGCAGGACCGGGTCGAACTCAGCAACGCGAAGTCGCAGTTCGAGATCGACCTGCAGAACTACGCCACGCACGACCTGTCCATGGTGGACGCGGCCGTCGAGGCATCCTTCCCCGCCTCTGACCCGATCGGTTTCACCGCCGAGGACGAGCAGAGCGCCCACCAGGTTTCGCACCAGCACGTGAGCCACGCTCCCGTCTCGGTGTCGAGCCCGGTTCCGATCACCACGGCCGACGGGGCGAGCTACACGCTCGACCACGGAGCCGTCGCCGTTGCGGCCATCACCTCCTGCACCAACACCTCGAATCCGTCGGTCATGCTCGCCGCGGGCCTGCTGGCGCGGAACGCCGTGAAGAAGGGCCTGAAGTCCAAGCCCTGGGTCAAGACCACCCTGGCGCCGGGCTCCAAGGTCGTCACGGACTACTACGCCAAGGCCGGCCTCACCGACGACCTCGAGGCCCTCGGCTTCTACACCGTCGGCTACGGCTGCACGGTCTGCATCGGCAACACCGGACCCCTCATCAACGAGGTCTCCGCCGCGATCAACGACAACGACCTCGCTGTCACCGCGGTGCTCTCCGGAAACCGTAACTTCGAGGGCCGCATCAGCCCGGACGTCAAGATGAACTACCTGGCCAGCCCGCCGTTGGTCATCGCGTACGCCCTGGCCGGATCGATGAACTTCGACTTCGACACGGATGCCCTCGGCCAGGACACCGAAGGCAACGACGTGTTCCTCAAGGACATCTGGCCGGACTCCGCCGAGGTGCAGTCCACCATCGACAGCTCGATCGACACGGCCATGTTCACCAAGGAATACGGTGAGGTCTTCGAGGGAGATGAGCGCTGGCGTTCACTGCCCACGCCCGACAGCGAGGTCTTCGAGTGGGACCCCAAGTCCACCTACGTGCGGAAGCCCCCGTACTTCGACGGTATGACGCTGGAGACCAGCCCGGTCGCCGACATCGTCGGCGCCAGGGTGCTCGCCAAGCTCGGCGACTCGGTCACCACCGACCACATCAGCCCGGCAGGCAACATCAAGGCCGACAGCCCGGCCGGTGCGTACCTGATGGAGCACGGGGTCGACCGAAGCGACTTCAACTCCTACGGCTCGCGCCGCGGTAACCACGAGATCATGATCCGCGGCACCTTCGCGAACATCCGGCTGCGCAACCAGCTGCTTGACGGCGTCGAGGGCGGTTACACCCGCGACTTCACCAAGCCGGATGCGCCGCAGTCCTTCATCTACGACGCCAGCCAGAACTACCAGGCCGCCGGCACCCCGCTGGTGATTTTCGGCGGCAAGGAGTACGGTTCCGGCTCGTCTCGGGACTGGGCGGCCAAGGGCACGAGCCTGCTGGGTGTCAAGGCCGTCATCACCGAGAGCTTCGAGCGCATCCACCGCTCGAACCTGATCGGAATGGGAGTGGTCCCGCTGCAGTTCCCCGCCGGCGAGTCCTGGGTGACCCTGGGCCTGGACGGTACCGAGAGCGTCTCGATCACCGGTATCGAGGAACTCAACGAGGGCCGCACGCCCAAGACAGTGCACGTTGTCGCCACCCCGGCCGAGCACTCCGCTCCGGGCAAGGCCGTTGTCGAGTTCGACGCCGTCGTGCGCATCGACACCCCCGGCGAAGCGGACTACTACCGCAACGGTGGCATCCTGCAGTACGTGCTGCGCTCGCTCGTCGTCTAACCGGGAATTCGCAGAATCGCCGCAGACTGGCGCGTAGACTCGGGGAATCCGAACTGCGCGCCAGTTCTGCGTCGGCGTGAGCCGTTCGTTGCAACAAACGTGAAAGGTAGTGCCCATGACCCTTCTGGAGACGATCCACGGTCCCCGGGACCTTGACGGCCTCACGAAGGACCAGCTGGAAGAGCTGGCTGCGGAGGTCCGCGCCTTCTTGGTGGCGGAGATCTCGAAGACGGGCGGGCATCTGGGCCCCAACCTCGGCGTGGTCGAGATGACCATCGCCATCCACCGGATCTTCGATTCGCCGCGTGACGCCATCGTCTTCGACACCGGTCACCAGTCCTATGTGCACAAGATGCTCACCGGACGGCAGGACTTCAGCCGGTTGCGCCAGTCCGATGGTCTGGCCGGCTACCCGCAGCGCAGCGAATCCGTGCACGACATCGTCGAGAGCTCCCACGCGTCGAGCTCGTTGTCCTGGGCCGACGGGATCTCCCGCGCCTTCGAGATGACCGGGCAGAGCGACCGGCACGTCATAGCCGTCGTCGGCGACGGCTCGCTCACCGGCGGTATGACCTGGGAAGCGCTGAACAACATCAGCGACGACAACAACCGGCGCCTGATCATCGTGATTAACGACAACGGCCGCTCGTACGCGCCCACCATCGGCGGCATGGCCAGGTTCCTCAACACCGTGCGCCTGCGCCGCAGCTACCGGGCCGCCTACCTCTCCAGCCGGGAGGCCTTCGACCACATGGGCGCGCCGGCTCGCGCCATCTTCCGCGGCGTGCGTGGCGGTCTGCACGGCTTCCTGAGCCGGTTCTCCAACAACGAGGCGCTGTATTCCAACCTCGACATCAAGTACATCGGGCCGGTGGACGGCCACGACATGGAGGCCATGCTCGAGGCGCTGCGCCAGGCCAAGGACTACGGCGCTCCCGTGATCGTGCACACCATCACCCAGAAGGGCAAGGGTTACGACCCCGCCGTGCAGGACGTCGCCGACCAGTTCCACGCCGTCGGCGTCATCGACCCTGAGACCGGTGAGCCCACCGAATCCGCGGGAGCACCGTCATGGACCTCGGTCTTCGCCGATGAGCTGCTGAGCCTGGCCACCGACAATCCGAAGCTGGTGGCGATCACCGCGGCCATGCTGCGCCCCACCGGTCTGCACAAGATGGCCGAGCGGTTCCCCGAGCGGGTGCACGACGTCGGCATCGCCGAGCAGCACGCGGTGACCAGCGCCGCCGGGCTCGCGTTCGGTGGCCTGCACCCCGTGGTCGCCCTCTACGCCACCTTCATCAACCGTGCCTTCGACCAGGTTTTGATGGATGTCGCCCTGCACAGGGCCGGCGTCACCTTCGTGCTCGACCGGGCCGGGGTCACCGGGCCGGACGGTCCGAGCCACCACGGCATGTGGGACCTCGCAATCCTGCAGGTCATCCCGCACATCCGACTCGCCGCACCGCGCGACTCCACCCGACTGCGGGAAGAGCTCGCCGAGGCGGTCCTCGTGGACGACGCGCCCACGGTGCTGCGGTTCCCCAAGGGCAGCACCGGCGTCGAGTTCGACGCCCTCGAGCGTCTGTCCGACGGCGTCGACGTACTCCTCCGCAGCAGCCAGCAGGACGTGCTGATCGTCACCGTCGGTCCGATGGCCGGAATGGGCCTCGAGGTCGCCGAGCGGCTCGCCGCCCAGGGCATCGGTGCGACCGTCGTCGATCCGCGCTGGGTGGTCCCGGTGCCCCAGAGCATCATCGAACTCGCCGCCCAGCACCGCATCGTGGTGAGCATCGAGGACGGTATCCGGGTGGGCGGCATCGGCACCCGCATCCGTCAGGACCTGCGCGAGGCCGGCGTCGACACCGCCGTCACCGAGCTGGGTCTGCCTGACGAGTTCCTGGACCACGGCACCCGCGCCGAGATCCTCGAGCGGGTCGGCCTCACGCCGCAGCACATCGCCAGGGACGTCGTCGCGATGGTCCTCGGCAGCAAGCTGCCGCACGCCCGCCCCCTGCCGGCCGACGCCGACCGCCCCGAAACCGGCACCGTCCCCCTGCAGCGCGCCCCCCGCGACTGACCGCCTCACCCGCCGCCCGTCGGTATGTTCCGCGAAAGCGGCCCTGTGGTCACCTCCACAACGTTGAGGCGACCACGCGACCGCTTTGGCGGATGGCTATGGCCGGATCAGGACACCGCTTGACTTAGAGTGCGCTCGAGGTTTTAGGGTTGCAGCATGACCCCACCCGACGAACAGCTTTCGATCTCCGAGGTCGCCGAGCGCACCGGGCTGAGCGCCCATACGCTGCGGTACTACGAGCGAGCGGGCCTGATGCTCGCACCCATCCATCGGGCTGCCTCCACCCACCGGGCATACTCGGCGCGGGACGTGACCTGGATCATCTTCCTGACCCGCCTACGCAGCACCGCCCTGCCGATCGCGCAGGCCAAGGAGTACGCCGACCTCGCCCGGCGCGGCGAGGACACCACGCCGGAGCGCCTCGAGCTGCTGCAACGCCACCGGATCGCCGTCGTGGCACAGCTCGCCGAGATGCAGGCGAGCCTCGCCGCCATCGATCACAAGATCTCCCTCTACGCCGAAAGGACCAGAGCATGAAGCACATCACCCTGGGTACCAGCACTCCACTCGAGGTCGGCCGTCTCGGCCTGGGCTGCATGGGAATGTCAGCGTTCTACTCCGGCGCCGGCACCGACGATGCCGAGTCGATCCGCACCATCCGCACAGCCATCGACCTCGGTCTCACCCTGTTCGACACCGCCGAAATCTACGGCCCGTACCTCAACGAGGAACTCCTCGGCCGGGCGCTGACCGGGCGCCGCGACGACGTGGTCATCGCCACTAAGTTCGGTACCATCCACCACCGCACCGACGGCTCCAGGGGACTGGACGGCAGTCCGGAGAACGCGCGCTTGTCCGTCGAAGGGTCACTGGCCCGCCTCGGTACCGATCACATCGATCTCTACTACCAGCACCGGATGGATCCGGGCGTGCCCATCGAGGACACCGTCGGTGCCCTGGCCGAGCTCATCAGCGCCGGCCTGATCGGTCACTACGGCCTGTCGGAGGCGGCGCCGGACACCATCAGGCGGGCCCACGCCGTTCACCCGGTCACGGCGCTGCAGACCGAGTACTCGCTGTGGAGCCGCGAGCCCGAGACGGAACTGCTGCCCCTGGTGCGCGAGCTCGGGATCGGTTTTGTGCCGTACTCGCCGCTCGGTCGGGGCTTCCTGACCGGCGCCATCCGTACACTCGACCAGCTCGACGAGGATGACTTCCGGCGCAGTAATCCCCGGTTCGCCGGCGCCAACCTCGCCGCCAACATCCGCATCGTGGAGCAGGTCGACGCTGTCGCGACGGAACTCGATGCGACGCCGGCCCAGGTGGCCCTGGCCTGGCTGCTCGCCCAGGGCACCGACATCGCCCCGATCCCCGGTACCAAGAGGGTGGACCGGCTCGAGGAGAACGTCGCGGCGGATGCGCTTGTGCTCAGCGCTGCCCAGCTCGCAACCCTGTCCGCGATCGACGCCCCGGTCGGAGACCGTTACGCCGACATGAGCCCGCTGAACCGGTAGCCCGCATCTGTTCCCGAAACGGACAATTGTGGCCGGCGCACCGGCCACAATTGTCCGCACGGGCGACAGTTGTTGTGCCCTGAGCGGCTAACTCAGCACGGGAGTGCTGCTCGCCGTTGCCGCGGAGCCGACGCCGCGCACCATCGGGGTGTGGAACGTGCCGCCGAAGACCCGCTCGCTGGCGCCGACCCTGTCGAGGTACGGAGTGATCCCGCCCATCTGGAAGGGCCAGCCGGCGCCGAGGAGCATGCACAGGTCGATGTCCTCCGGCGCGTGCACCACATCGTCATCGAGCATCCGCTTGATCTCGTCAGCGAGGCCGTCCTCCACCCGGCGCAGGATCTGCTCCGCCGTGATGGGCGTCGTGCCGCCTGCGACGATCTTCACCGCACCCTTGTCGAAGCCGGTGACCTTGCCGCTGGAGTTGCGCTCGAGGATCTTGCCGTGCTCGGCCAGACGGTGCAGGTTGGTGCTCTCGAAGAACCGGTCGGGGAATGCGGCGTGGTGGGTGTCCAACACGTGCGCGCCGACCTTGAGGCCGACCAGCTCGAGCAGCTCGAACGGGGTCATCGGCAGGCCGAACGACGCCAGGGCGCCGTTGACGACCGCGAACGGTGTGCCGGTGTCGACGGCGTGCATGGCCTCGCCGAGCAGCTTGGCCAGCACCCGGTTCACCACGAAGCCCGGGGTGTCGCGGGTGATGACGGCGTTCTTCCGCAGCTTGGCGGCGATCACCATCGCGGTTGAGAGGGTGGCGTCATCGGTCGCGGGGGTGTTCACGACCTCGATGAGCGGCATCACGGCGACTGGATTGAAGAAGTGGAAACCGACCAGCCGTTCGGGGTGGGCCAGCTTCGCGCCGATCTGCTCCACCGACAGCGATGACGTGTTGGTGGCCAGCACCGCGGTGGGGGAGATGTGCTTTTCGATTTCGGCGAAAACGTCCTGTTTCACCCCGAGCTCCTCGAAGACCGCTTCGATGACCCAATCGGCGTCGGCGAAGTCGGCCTTGTCGGTGGTGCCTGTCACCAGGGCGCGCAGCCGGTTCGCCTCGTCGGAGCTGATCCGGCCCTTGTCCTGCAGGGTCTGGATCTCACCGTGGATGTAAGCCACTCCCTTGTCGACCCTGGCCTGGTCGAGGTCGGTGATCACGACGGGTACCTTCAGCCGGCGCACGAACAGGAGGGCGAACTGGCTGGCCATCAGGCCTGCGCCGATGACACCGACTTTGCCGATGGGGCGTGCCAGGGTCTTGTCCGGGGCGCCGGCCGGGCGCTTGGCGCGCTTCTGCACCAGATTGAATGAGTAGATGCTCGCGGGCAGCTGATCGCCGGAGATGAGGTCGGCGAGGGCTTCGTCCTCCCGGGCGAAGGCCTCGGCCTTGGTGCCGGTGCGGGCCGCCTTGATCAAGTCCAGTGCCGCGTACGGCGATGCCGCGACGGTGCCGATGCGGGACTCGAGCATCTTGCGGGCGATACCGACGGCCGCATCCCACTTGACCATGCGCTCGATCTTGCCGGGCACGTTGGGCCGGCTCACCGAAACGCTGCCGGCGATGACACCGTCTGCCCACCGGATGGAGTCCTCCAGGAAGGACACCGACCCGAACATTCGGTCGGCGATGCCCAGCTTGAGTGCGTCCGCGCCGGTCAAGGTGCGGTTGTTCTTCAGCGGGTTCTCAACGATGACCTTGAGGGCATTCTCGATGCCGATCAGGTTGGGCAGCAGGTAGGAGCCGCCCCAGCCGGGGATCAGGCCGAGGAAGACCTCGGGCAGCGCTATGGCCGGGACGCTCGCGTCGACGGTGCGGTAGTCGGCGTTCAAGGCCACCTCGAGGCCGCCGCCGAGGGCGAGACCGTTGATGAACACGAACGACGGCACCCCCAAGGTGCTCAGCTTGCCCAGGGCGAAGTGACCGAGCTGAGCGAGCAGCTTGCCCACCTCGCGGGACGGGATCTCGCTGACTTTACTGAGATCGGCTCCAGCGGCGAGGATGAACGGCTTGCCCGTTACGGCCACGCCGTGGATCTCACCGCGTCCGGCGCGGGCGGTGAGCTCGTCCATGACGGCGCTGAATTCCAGGAGGGTGACCGGGCCGAGCGTGTTGGGCCTGGTGTGGTCCCGCCCGTTGTCCAGCGTCACGAGGGCGAGGGTGCGGCCGCCGGAAAGCGGGACGTCCCGGACGAGCGAGTGGGTGACGACTTCATCACCAGACACCACGATGAGCGGGGAGAAGTCCACGGTGGCGTAGTCGATGGGGGTGCTGGTCTTGTCGGTCATCGCTTGGCTGCCTTCTTGTTGAAGTGCGGGTTTTCCCAGATCACAGTGCCACCCTGGCCGAGGCCTATGCACATGGCCGTGAGGCCGTAACGCACCTCGGGGTGTTCGGCGAACTGGCTGGCGAGCTGGTTCATCAGGCGCACGCCCGATGATGCGAGCGGATGCCCGATGGCGATGGCGCCGCCGTACTCGTTGACGCGGGGATCGTCGTCGTCGATGCCGAAGTGGTCCAGGAAGGAGATCACCTGCACCGCGAACGCCTCGTTGAGTTCGAACAGGCCGATGTCGGTGATCGACAGACCGGCCTTGCGCAGCGCCTTCTCCGTGGAGGGCACGGGGCCCAGCCCCATCACCTCAGGCTCGACACCGGCGAAGGCGAAGCTCACGAGCTTCATCTTCACGCTGAGCCCGAGCTCTTTAGCTGTGGCACCGCTGGCCAGAAGGCAGGCGGTGGCACCGTCGTTCAGGCCGGACGCGTTGCCGGCGGTGATGCGGCCGTGCGGCCGGAACGGCGTCTTCAGGCCGGCGAGGCCCTCGAGGGTGGTCTCGGGGCGCGGTGCCTCGTCGCGGGTGGCGAGGCCCCAGCCCGCGGCGCTGCGGGTTGCCACGGACACCAGGTCCGGCTGAATCTTGCCCGCTTCGTACGCGGCCGCGACCTTCTGCTGGCTGCGCAGGGCATACCGGTCGGAACGGTCCTTGGTGTACTCGGGGAACCGGTCGTGGATGCGCTCGGCGGTCGCGCCCATGTTGAGGGCGTCCTCATTGACCAGGCGTTCGCTGAGGAACCGGGGGTTCGGGTCGACCCCGGCGCCCATCGGGTGGCGACCCATGTGTTCGACTCCGCCGGCGATGGCGAGGTCGTATGCGCCGAAACCGATCGCGGCGCCCATGGTGGTGACCGAGGTCATCGCCCCGGCGCACATGCGGTCGATGGCGAAGCCCGGCACCGAGACGGGCAGGCCCGCCAGCAGGGCCGCGGTGCGACCGAGAGTCAGCCCCTGGTCACCGGCCTGGGTGGTCGCCGCGATGGCGACATCGTCGATGCGTTCGCCCGGCACGTTCGGGTTGCGTTCCATCAGTCCGGTGATCGCCTTGACGACCAGGTCGTCGGCGCGGGTATTCCAATACATACCCTTCTCGCCGGCACGACCGAACGGGGTGCGAACCCCGTCCACGAAGACGACTTCAGTTCTCTCGGCCACTTTGCCTCCATCACTCAAAACAGGTATCGCACGATCCTAGGGTGACGGAATAACCGGTGTGAATCCTTTGACTGTTCCTACGACTCAGCGTCGGCGGCAACGGACGCGCTTTGGTGGACTTCCACAAAGGCATCAGCTATTAGTTGTGCAGTGGCCTCAATCTGCCAGGTTCTCGCACCGAGACCGGCGAGGGCCTCGCCCACGGCATCGGCACCGGCAGGCTCCGGCGGCTGCCAAGCCACGCGACGCAGGTGGTCGGGAGTGAGGAGGTTCTCCAACGGCACCGCGCGCTCCTCCGAGGCCGCCGTCAGGGCGGCCCTCGCGGCCTTGTACCGCAGGTCGGCGTCGGGATTGCGGTCAGCCCAGGCGCGGGGCGGCGGCAGTGCGTCGCCGTTCGCCTTCACCGAGGGCAGGTCAACGCTGGCGAGGCCACGCAGGATGGCCTGCCACCACCTGTCGAGCTCGGTTCGGCTGGCGCGACCGTTGAACTCGCGAAGCTCGGCGAGAACGGCCCGGTTCGCGGGCAGCAGACGTGCTGCGGCCACGAGCGACGCGTCGGGAACCAAACGGCCGGGGGAGACGTCGAGCTCCTGGGCGAGGGTGTCCCTGGCGACCCACAGCTCGCGGGCCACGGCCAGGTTGCGCTGGCCACGCACGGCGTGCAGGCCGGACAGGCGGCGCCAGGGCTCCGCGCGGGCCGGCTTCGCTTCCTTGGCGAGTACCGCGGCGAACTCCTGGTCGGCGATCTCGGTCTTGCCGGATTCCACGAGCAGGTCGACCATGCTGTCACGGAGGTCCGGGAGTAGCTCCACGTCCAGGGCTGCGTAGACCAGCCAGCTTTCGGGCAACGGCCGGGTTGACCAGTTGGCGGCGGAGTGTTCTTTGGCTAGGTGAATGCCGAGGAGTTCTTCGACCACGGTGCCGAGTCCCACGCGGGGCAGGCCGAGCAGGCGTGCGGCGAGCTCGGTGTCGAAGATGCGGGTGGGGTCGAGGCCGACCTCGCGGAGGCAGGCGAGATCTTGACTTGCTGCGTGCAGGATCCATTCCTCGTCGGCGAGGGCGTCGTTGAGTTCGCTGAAGTCGCCGATAGCCGGTGGATCGAACAGGAAGGTGCCCGCATCCCGGCGGAAGATCTGGATCAGGTAAGCACGCTGGGAGTAGGTGAAACCCGATGCCCGTTCCGCATCGATGCCGATCGGCCCGGTTCCCTGGGCGAGCACGTCGAGTGCCGCCAGATAGGCTGCGCGGGAGTCGATGACCTGGTGGGTGACCACGGGTCGGTCAACCACGGGATGCACGATGTGCCGAGAGATACGCGACGCTGGTGAGATTCGGCGCCGTGCTGGTCAGAGGCGTGTTGCCCATGCCTAACGCCGTGTTGCTCAACGCCCCGGGGTTCATCCCCGGGCTGGTTTCGGTTCCGACTGCATTTCCTGCCATGACGTTCATTCCCGAGGTCTCCCTGCCGGCGCGTTCAGCGCCCGGCGCATCGAGGCCGGCCAAATCACCACCGGCCGTTTCCCTGCCGGCAGACTCGCGGCCGCCGGCGGCCACTCCCAGCGTATGCAATCCCGGGCCTGTTCGCAGAACAGACGAGGCTGACGGCCCGATCTGGTCCACCGGGCCCAGCGTGATTCCTGAGCTGCCCTGTTCTTTCGAGCCCTGTTCTGTCGAGCCCTGTCCTGTCGAGCCCGATCCCGTCGAGCCCGGTCCTGACACGCCATGGTCTGCACCCGGTCCAGAGGAACGGGGTACCTCAGCGCTGGAGGGACGCCCATGCCGAGCGGAGGAGGACGAAGAGGACGAGGAACGGGAGGAAGAAGAATGGCCGTGGCGGGGCGGGGCGGGCAGCTCGCTGGCGGGCGGGAGGCCTGCGAGCATGCACAGCAGCTCACCCCAGCCTTCGACGTGTGCGGCGAGGTCGTTGTCCAACGGACTCCATGACGCCCGCAGCTCGATCTGGGCGCCATCGCCCTGAGCGGCGAGCTCACCGAAGCCCGAGGAGAGAATCTTGGTGGCGGTGCCGGAGGCGGCGGTGTAGTTCGCACCTCGGGTGTCCAGGGCATCCACCAACCAGGCCCAGGCGACCTCGGCGAGGAACGGATCGACTCCGATGTCGTTCTCGAGGGGTGCCTGCGCGAAGCAGACGACGCGGAAGGGTCCGCCCCAACTTTCGGGTTCGTCGGGGTCGTAGAGCAGAATGAAGCGTCCGGTACCGAAGTCGGAGTCGCTGCCGTGTCGCACCGGCGTGACATCCGCAGACAGTGCCACGGCATACGGAGCGAGGTTTCCGGGGGCCGAAATCTCGGTGACCACCAGCTCCGGGCGCGGGCTGGAAGAACGGATAGCGTCGAGCGCCGCGGCAAACTGCGCAGGGCGCTGGGGCTGATCCTCTGAATCGGGCACGTCTGCAGACTAGAGTTTTTTCCGTGGGGCTGGTGCGAGGCACGCCGAACAGCGAAGAGGTAGGCATGACAGGGATCGGTACACGAGCGGAATCCACGCGCGGCCTGGCGTCGGCGGGGCTGGTGATCGCGGGCGGCGCCGTTGCGGTGAGTGCCGCCGCAGCTCTGGCGGTCGGTGTGCTGGCCGGTGTCATGGCGCGCCGCATCGTGACCCCGCCCACCAAACGCGCCGACGATACGAGGGTGTTCGACGTCGACCTCGACGCCGGCACCATCACCCTCGACGCGACCAAGGACGCGGTCCTTCCCGGTGATTACAGTTTCTGGTTCGCCGGTGACTCCGGACACGCGCGCCTGGGTGCCATCGAGTCTCGCGCGGCGAAGACCGTGACCCGCCGCATCCTGACCGTGGACTTCGGTGACCTCGGCTCGGTGACCTCGGGACGGCTGGGCGGCTATTCCTTCCTCGGGCCGTGGGACCTCGGGCTCGAGTTCTCCAACGTGACGGTGCCAACCGAGCTGGGTGATGCTCCCGCCTGGCTGATCCCCGCGTCAGAACCCTCCGGGCGCTGGGTGATCCAGGTGCACGGCCGTGGGGTCCGTCGGCACGAGACGCTTCGGGCCGTTCCCGTGTTCAACGCCGCCGGTTACACCTGTCTGCTGGTCTCCTATCGCAACGATGGTGAGGCGCCGCCGAGCGCCGACGGCCGGTTTGGGCTCGGCGACACCGAATGGCGGGACGTTGAGGCCGCCATCCAGTTCGCCGTGGAGAACGGAGCGACCCAGATCGTGCTGATGGGCTGGTCGATGGGCGGGGCGATCGCCCTGCAGGCGGCTACCCGCGCGAAGCACGACGGTCGGCTCACCGGCATCGTGCTCGATTCGCCCGTGATCGACTGGGCGGATGTTGTGGCCTACCAGGCGCTCACCCTCCGGCTGCCGAGGGCGGTGGTGCGCGGTGCACTGGTGGTGATGGGGCGCCCCTGGGGACGAATGGTCACGGGGATGCATCTCCCCATCGACTTCCCCCGACTGGACTTCGTGTCCCGGGCGAACGACCTGAGCCTGCCGATTCTCATCCTGCACAGCGACGACGACGGCTACGTGCCGTCAGCACCGTCCCGAGCCCTGGCCGAACGGCGACCCGACATCGTCACCCTGGTGCCGTTCGAGGTGGCCAGGCACACCAAACTGTGGAACTACGATCCGGCCGCCTGGAACGCGGCCATCCTCGGCTGGCTCGGCACGCTCGGGTCGGCACACCCCGCCGTGACGGCGGCCGGATACACCGGCGACCGGTAGGCCTCGGCCCTCGGCGGGCGCAGGCCACGCTAGCCCAGGGCGGCCTGCCGTTCGCGCAGCTGACGCTTGGTTCGACCCAGCATGGCGGTCATGCCACGCAGCCGGAGCGGCGAAACGGCCTGGGTGAGGCCGATCGACTGCGGATAGTCATCCGGAACGGCCAGGACCTCGTCGACGCTGAGGCCGTCCAGGCCCTGAGCGAGGATCGAGGCGAAGCCCCGGGTTGTGGGCGACTCCGCAGGCGCCGTGGCATAAAGGTGTACGGAACGGTCGTCGTCAACCTCGACGAAAATGAACACCGGCGACTGGCACTCCACGACACGTTCGAACAGGTCGGGATGGTCCCGGTACTTCTCGGGAAGGTCCGGCAGCTCGTTGGAGAACTCCAGCAGCAGCATCAGGCGATCCGGTTGTTCGAGCGCGAGGAAATCCTCGCGGATCTCGGCAAGCTGGCTGGGAAGGTCGACGGTGCTCATCGGGGTTCCGGGGCGGTTCCGGGGGCTGTGCCCTGCACGATCGGGACCCGTACCGCGCTGCCCCACTCTGTCCAGGAACCGTCGTAGTTGCGCACGTTCTCGAGTCCGAGCAGGTGGGTCAGCACGAACCAGGTGTGGCTGGATCGCTCGCCGATGCGGCAGTAGGCGATCACGGGCTCGTCGCCGGTGATCCCGGCCTCGTCGCGGTAGATGGCGTCGAGCTCGGCACGGGGCCGGAAAGTGGCGTCCTCGGCCGCGGCACGGGCCCACGGCACCGACACCGCCGAAGGGATGTGGCCGGCCCGGAGGGATCCCTCCTCGGGGTAGGCGGGCGCGGTGGTGCGTTCGCCGCTGTATTCCTCGGGCGAGCGCACGTCGATGAGCGGGTGGCCGAAGTGGGCGAGAACGTCGTCCTTGAACGCGCGGATGGGGGCGTCTGCCCGCTCGACGACAGGGTATTCGGCCGGTTCGGCCGCCTCGCGGTCCGTGCTCAGTTCGCGGCCCTCGGCGATCCACTTCGCCCGGCCGCCGTCGAGAAGGCGCACGTCGTCGTGGCCGAACAGGGTGAACACCCAGAGGGCATATGCCGCCCACCAGTTGCTCTTGTCTCCGTAAATCACCACGGTGCTGTCGCGGCTGATGCCCTTGCGGCCCAGCAGGGCGGCGAAGCCGGCCCCGTCGATGTAGTCGCGCTCCACGGGGTCGTTGAGGTCGGTGTGCCAGTCGATCTTGACTGCGCAGGGAACGTGGCCGGTCTCGTACAGAATGACGTCTTCGTCGGATTCGACCACGACCAGGCCGGGGTCGCCGAGGTGGGCCTGCAGCCAGTCGGTTGACACCAGGCGTTCGGGATGCGCGTACGCCGCGAACGTGGCTGACGGATCTGTTTCGACGGTCATGGTTTCCTCCCGGAGGGCTCGTGAACCTGGACGACGGCGCGGCCCTGGTGTGCGTGCATTTAGGCTGGTGGACAACCTGCGCGCAGGTCTCCAAGGTACAAGGCAGAACCCCACACCGAAATTCCACCAGGATGTCGGGGACAGACAGGAACCGGATGTCAAACATGGTCAGTGCGACCCAAAAGTTGCCCCTTCGACTCGTCGACAGGTCGCCATCCATCACCGGTGCGGAGATCGTCTCGGAGCTGGTGCCGCCACCGCAATTCGAACACGCCTCATTCGAGTCCTACCGCCCTGACCTGGACTATCCGTCCCAGCTCGAGGCGGTGGAGCGGCTGAACACCTTTGCAGCGTGGCGGGCCCGACCGGGCGGTTTCTTCTCCCGCACCCGCAAGGCCAAGGCCGAGTTGCCCGGCATCTACCTCGACGGCGGCTTCGGCGTCGGCAAGACCCACCTGCTGGCAGCGCTCTGGCACGGCGCACCCGGTCCCAAGTATTTCGGCACCTTCATCGAGTACACGGCGCTGGTCGGCGCCCTGGGCTATGCCGAGACCGTGACCCAGCTCTCCGGCGCGAAGCTCATCTGTATTGACGAGTTCGAGCTCGACGATCCGGGGGACACCATGCTGATGACTCGGCTGCTGGGCGAGCTGATCGCCTCCGGCACCCGGGTCGCCGCCACCTCCAACACCCCGCCGAACTCGCTCGGCGAGGGCCGGTTCGCGGCAGCTGACTTCCTGCGAGAGATTCAGGCCATGTCCGCGAACTTCGAGACCGTGCGCATCGACGGCCTCGACTACCGCCGCCGGGATGCGTCCGGGCACGCCGAGGCCGTTCTGCCCGAGGAGTTCGACCGCCTGAACGAGGCACTCATCGAGCGGGGCTCCAGGGTGACGTGTGACGATTTCGGTGCGCTGATGCGCCATCTCAGCACCGTGCATCCGTCGAAGTACATCAAGATGATCGCCGACGTCGACGTGATCGCCCTGCGCAACGTCTACCTGCTCACCGACCAGACCGATGCGTTGCGCCTTGTGGCCTTCATCGACCGGGTCTACGACGCCGAGATCCCGATCATCGCCAGCGGACTGCCGCTACACGACGTCTTCGATGCCGAGATGCTGGAGGGCGGCTACCGCAAGAAGTATCAACGCTCCCAGTCCCGGATGGTGGCTCTCACCACGGGCGAGCTGCCGCCGCACGCGGAGTGAGCGGGCTGCAGCGAAACACGCTCTTAACGTTCTCGCCGATTGCGTAACCTCCCCGAAACACGACGGTACGGCTGGTGAAACGTCTGGGTCGGAGACTGAGTTGCGTACCCAGGACTGCCCGGCACACTCGTCTGCGGCTTTCGCGGTACTCCGGCTAACTAGGTGTGAGGACAGATGATGGACACTGGCAGCATTGCATGGGGGTTGACGGCAACCGCGCTGGTTCTGTTCATGACTCCGGGAGTCGCGTTCTTCTATGGCGGCCTGGTCAAGGCCAAGAGCGTCGTCAGCATGATGATGATGAGCTTCGGCGCACTCGGGCTGATCACCGTCCTCTGGATCCTGTACGGATTCAACATGAGTGTGGTCGACGGAGCCAGCCAGTTCGCGGGCAACCCGTTCAGCGACTTCGGACTCGGGTCACTGGCCACGGGTGAGACCGGCAACCTCGATCTCCTTGGTGCCACCTACGGGGCGACCTTCGCGATCATCACCGTCGCCCTGATCTCCGGAGCCGTGGCCGACCGCGCCAAGTTCGGTTCCTGGATGATCTTCGCCGGTGTCTGGGCCACCCTGGTCTATTTCCCGGTCGCGGCCTGGGTCTGGGGCGGCGGCTGGATCATGAGCCTCGGCGAGACCCTCGGCCTGCCCGGCGTCATCGACTACGCCGGCGGTACCGCCGTGCACATCAACGCCGGCGCTGCTGCCCTGGCCCTTGCCCTCGTCCTCGGCAAGCGGATCGGCTTCCAGAAGGGCATCACCAAGCCGCACAACGTGCCGCTGGTTCTGCTCGGTGCCTCGATCCTGTGGTTCGGCTGGTTCGGCTTCAACGCCGGGGCGGAGTGGCTGAACGGCCTCGCCAACGTCGGCCTGATCGTGGTCAACACCCTCGGTGCGACCGCCGCCGCCATCCTTGGCTGGCTCATCGTCGAAAAGATCAAGGACGGCAAGGCCACGTCGGTCGGCGCCGCATCCGGTGCCGTCGCCGGCCTCGTCGCCATCACACCGGCCTGCGCCAATCTCGAACCCGGTTGGGCCCTGCTCCTCGGTGTCGTCGCCGGTGCCGTCTGCGCCATGGCCATCGAGATGAAGTTCACCTTCGGCTTCGATGACTCGCTCGACGTCGTGGGCATCCACCTCGTCGGTGGCCTCATCGGCACCCTGTACCTGGGCTTCTTCGCGATCGGCACCGGCCTCTTCGTCGGTGGCGACCTCGGCCAGCTCACGGTCCAGGCCATCGCGGCCTTCGCGGTCCTCGTCTACTCGTTCGTCGTCGCCTACCTGCTCGGTCTCGCCATCGAGAAGACCATCGGCTTCAGGGTCAAGAATGAAGACGAAGTTGCCGGCATCGACACCTCGGTGCACGGCGAAGAGGGCTACGCCCTCGCCAATGTCTAGCGCTTGGACAACAGACCACTGAGGCAGCAGAGCTGAGGCATCTGGGGGACCAGGGCGGTGGGGTAGTGTTCGGGTGTGTTCCGCACTCGGCACCTCCTCACCGCCCTTCGGTCTGCCCTCTTCGGCTCCCGGACCGTCGGAGTGCCGCGCACGGGAACCGCCCCCGGCCAATCCGGTCCTGACGCCACGATCGAACTCGATCCGACGACGGTGCGACGCGCGGGCTGGGGCTATGCGCCCGAAACCGACGGCGCCCTGGACCCGGGCGAGATCGTCTGGACGTGGGTTCCCTACGAGGAACTGGACGGTCGGGGTAAAGACCGGCCGGTGGTCGTCATGGCGACGCTGTCCGAGGGCAACATGCTGGCGGTGCAGCTGACGAGCACTGACCGTTCAGGCAACGCGGACTACCTGCCGCTCGGTGAGGGGCCGTGGGATCCCGCACGGCGGCCGAGCTGGGCGGGGCTCGCCCGGGTGTTCCAGGTGCACCAGGGCGGGGTCCGCCGTGAAGGAACCGTCGTGGATGCCGCACGGTACCGGATGATCGAGCGGGCGCTGCGGACTCGGTACGGCTGGCGCTGACCGCGCTCGGTGTTGCACCAGCGAGTCGGGCCGCCCCTTGACCAGGCCCGGCCACCGCGGCATTATCACCTCACTGGCGGTGACCCGAACACCGCGAGAACTCCGTCAAGGTCCCGGTTCGCCGGGGCCTTGACGGGGTAGCCATGTCCCACGCAGCTGCTGCGCCACTATTCCTGTCGCCGCGGCTGATGTTGTGGCTGACGTAGCGCAATGGATGCAAATCGAGGACGTTTCCCGATGGCCCCCCCACTCACTCCGGTCCCGCCTCTGAATCCCGCCCCGCCCCGCACGCCGGCAGCTCCAATCGCGTCGGCCGTGTCAAGCCTGTCCCCGGCCCTGTCCCCAGCTGTGGAGCTCGCGATACCGCAGGCCTCCCCGTTGCCCGCCGGGCTCGCTGCCGAACCGGCGTGGTACCTGCACCGCCCCCGACTGGATTCTGTGCTTGAGCGGCTGACCGGGCCTGACGCCAGGGTCCTCGTCCTCTGGGACTCCGCGGGGTCGGGCAAAACCACGCTGATGGCGGGCTGGGCGCGGCGGCTCAGAGCTGAGACCCAGACTGTGCGGTGGTTCAACGGCGCCGCGCTCCGCGACGCCAGGGACCCTGACGAGATCCGGCAGCGGCTGCTGGCGGGCGGAGACGGACCTGACGCCTCCGGGCCGGGCCGGACGTTCGTGTTCGTCGACGACCTGCACCTTGCCGAGCGGCCGTCGTCCCCGAACCGCACGAATCTTGATGGCATCCTCGAGGCGCTGGTCGATATGTCCCCGGGGGTCCGCATCGTCGTGTCCGGCCGTCACCGGCCCGTGGCGGGGATAGCGCCGCTGGAGGCCGCCGGCGTGCTCATCGAGTGCGCCGGGGACAGCCTGGCCTTCACGCTCGAGGAGACCTTCAACCTGGCGGCGCAGCACCATATCGACCTGCCCGCCGAGGACGGTGCCATCCTCAGGCGCCGGACCGGCGGCTGGGCAACCGGCCTTGCGCTCGCTCTCACCTGGCGAGAATCCGAGGGAGCCGCGCTGGACCTCAGTCGCTTCGACGGCGACAACCCGGCGGTGGCGGACTATCTTGCGGCCGAGGTGGTCACGGGCCTGGACACCGGCGATCGGGAGGTCCTGTTGGCGTCAGCGCTGAGCGAGGTGGTGCCTCTCGACTTGGCGGTGGCCGTGACAGAGCGCGCCGATGCGGGCGAGGTGCTCGAGCGGCTGGCCCGCCACAACATGCTGATCGGGCGGGAGCCTGCTGCGCCGGGCGGGGCCGGCTACCGATATCACCCGATCCTGCTCGCATACCTGCAGGGAGAGGGACGTAGGTTGGACGCCGGCACCGCGACCGCCAGGCATCTCCTGGCCTGTCAGTGGTTCGCGGACCGGGCCTGCGCGCCGGCAGCGGTAGAGCAGTCGCTTGTGGCGCACGATCCAGAGCTCGTGGGCGCGTTGCTCGAACGGTTCGGCCTCGTGCTGGTCCTGTCCGGTGCGACGGATCTTGTGGGTCGCGCCCTGGACGAGATCGAGGGCCGCGTGGTGTCCACCGCGACACTGTGCCTGCGACTGCTCCTCGAGCCCCCGTACGTCCCTGCCCGGCGGCGGGTGCAGCAACTCCTGGTGGCCGCCGCTGCGGCCGCCCGGGACTTTCCCGAGCATGACCGCACCGATGCGAGCTCGACTCGATGGACGTTTGTGGTCGCCATTCTGCAGGCGTTCCACGCTACTGAGCGGCCCGACATCGAAAGTCGTTTGGCAGCCCTGCAGGGCGATGCGCCATCGGCCGCGCGGCAGGTCCTGGCCGTCGACCTGTTAGCCGCAACGGCCCAGGGCCGCTGCCGGGACAAGCTCGGTGAGCCCGGTCCAGCGGAGGACATTCTCAGAGAGGTTGCGGACTCGGCCAGGGACGTTGGTTTGGACTGGTTGTTCCTGTTGGCCTGTGACCTGGCGGCGACGGCGGCGGGGCATGCCGGCAACTGGGTGCACGTGGCGATGCTCGAAGGCCAGATGGCCACGACGGCGTCAGAGATGGGAGCTCTCGTGGGAGCCGAGCGGCCCGTCGACCACGCCGCCGGCAGGGCGCTGCTCTACGCGATGATTCACCGGTACGAAGCCTGCCAGCCGGTTGACCCGGTAATTCTTGAGGCCTTGGCAGCACGAGAGGACAGGGGCTCTGATGCCGGCATCAGCGTACCCGCAGAGGTGCTGTTGCTCTTGAGCCAGCTGGACAGCGCGGTACGTTCACGCCAGGCCCTCGACAGGTTGATGCTTCTGATGCGTGAGGTCGGCACTGAGCATCCGCGGGCCCTGAGCCTGTGCTGCATACCCTTGATCGAACTGAGCGGCGCACTGGACGGACGGCTGGAAACCCAGTTGGTTGTTCGCCTGATCGAACGGGCGCTGGGGGAGGACTCTCTGGAGTCGCTGCTGATCAGGTTCCTCCTCGTCCCACCCACCAGGGCCGGCCATCCCGCTGAGGAACGGCTTCGCGGAGCGGCCCTCGAGGAACGCACCGCATGGCGCGGTGCGACGATCGTCAGCGCCTGGATCGCTCTGGCCCATGTGGCGGATGTGTCAGGCCGACACGTCGAGGCGGACGCCCGGCTGCTTCGAGCCCTGCGGCTCGCGAGCAGGATCGGCTGTGAACGGGCATTCCTGGCCGTCGGTGGGCAGGGCACCGCTCTCATCCGCGGTCGCCTCGGCCGACTCGGTGATCTCGACGACTTCGCCCGGCACATTCTCCGCGCTGCTGACGCGCTGCACCTGCACGAGCGTCCGCCCGCGCTCGACCACGGCCGGAACAGTCCTGCGCTCACCCAACGAGAGCGAGAGATCCTGCGGGAGCTGCCGTTCCACCAGTCCGTGGCAGACATCGCGGGCAAGCGCAACGTCAGCCCCAACACCGTGAAGACCCACCTGCGCAACATTTACCAGAAGCTCGAGGCCACGAACCGGGCGGACGCGGTGGCGATCGCCCAGGATCGCGGGCTGCTCTGACCGGGTCAGGTCCAGATTCACCCTTTCCGGGTGACTCGACCCCGGGGGTGCACGACGACACTGAGCCCGAACCGGGTGGCGGTGCGTCTGCCCGCACGTTTGACGAAGGGACACTCGATGGCGGAATTCACGTACGGACCCGTGGAGATTCTCCTGATCTCCTTTGACGGCGAGAGGCCGGGTGCCGCTCTGAGCGAGGCACTGCGAGCCCTGATCGATGAGAAGACAGTCACCCTCCTCGACCTGATCTTCGTCTCTCGCAGCGTCGAGGGCGACCTGCGGATCGTCGAGGTGGAAGATCTGCCCGAGAAGGCGCAATTGCCGGACCTGGCACTGGGAGAACTCGGCCTCGCCGGACTGGACGATGTCGAGGAACTCGCGGTGGACCTGCCGCCTGGTACCTCAGCCGCGGTTCTGGTCGTGGAACTGACCTGGGCCCGGCACTTCGCTTCCGTACTGTCGGCATCGGGGGGAGCGGTGCTCCATCAGGAGCGGATTCCCGCGGCCGTCGTGAACGCGGTACTCGACGCCGCGGTTTGACCTCGCCGACATCGGATCCGCACCAAACCAGAGCCATCGACGCGTTCATCCACGAACAGTCATCCACGAACAGCCATCCACGAACAGCCATCCACGAACAGTAAGGACCAGATCATGTCACCACTTCGACGGGGTCGCCCCGGACTCCTGGGCATGGCCGCGCGAACAGCGGTCGTCGCCGGCACCGCCACAGCCGTGAGCGGCAATGTGCAGCGGCGGCAGNCAGGCCGATGCCGATGCCCAGGCACAGGCTGATGCCCAAGCCCAGGCCGAGTACGACGCCCAGCAGCAGCAGCAGGCGGCTGCGCCGCCGGCCTCGGGAGATTCCGCCCTGCTCGACCAGCTGAACCAGCTGTCCCAACTCCACAATGCTGGGGTGCTCAATGACACTGAGTTCACGGCGGCGAAGGCAAAATTGCTGGCCTGAGAAGTCAATCGACCCTTCTGACCCCGCACGCCGGGGCGCGGGAGCGCTAGCCTACGTGGAGGGAGCGGGGCCCTTCTGGCTGCGCGACGTGACGTTCGCCTGGCGCGGACCGGAAGGTACACATGTTAGAACTCCTCAGTCCGATTATCGGTATCGTCTTCCTCGTCATTGTGGTGGGTGTGATCGTGCTCGTCTACGCCCGCTCGGTGTACAAGAACGCCGGGCCGGACGAAGCCCTCGTCATCACCGGCAAGAAGTCCAAGAAGACCATCGTCGACGGCGCCACCCTCGAGGAGTCCGGCCAGCGTGTGGTTCACGGCCAGGGTGTGTTCATAACCCCCTTCTTCCAGAAGGCGTTCAAGATCAGCCTGCGCAGCCGGGCCATCGAGATCACGGCTGTCGCCCAGGACCGCAACGGAATCACTCTCACCGTCGAAGCCGTCGCGATCGTCAAGGTCGGCGACGACCCGACCGCGATCCGCGCTGCTGCCCAGCGTTTCACCGGCCAGGACAAGAACATCGACAACTTCGCCCAGGAGGTGCTCAGCGGTTCCCTGCGGTCCTCGATCGGCGCCACCGACGTAATGACCATCATCCAGAAGCGTGATGAGCTCGGCACGTCGGTGCTCGCCACCGCCCGGGAATCCCTCGCCAACCAGGGCGTCGACGTCGACTCGTTCGAGATCAAGGGCATCACCGACGCCAACGACTACATCCGCGACCTGGGTCGTGCCGAACAGGCCAAGGTGCGCCGACAGGCCGAGGTGGCCGAGCACCAGGCCAACCGGGAAGCGCAGGAAGCTTCGATCATCGCCGAACAGGCCGTGGCCGAGGCCCAGAACACCCTGGCGCTGCGCAAGGCGGCGCTCCAGCTCGACACCGACAAGGCCTCCGCCGAGGCCGCTGCGGCCAAGCCGCTAGCCGAGGCGAAGGCCCAGCAGAACATCGTTCAGGAGCAGGAGCTGACCGCCAAGCGTCGCGCCAGCCTGCGAAAGGCCGAGCTTGACTCCGAGGTCAACGCCGTGGCCGATGCCGACGCGTACCGCGTGCGGGTCTCCGCAGCCGCAGCCGCCGAGGCCCGCGTCGCGGCCGCCAACGCCGACCGCGACAGCCGGGTGGCGTCCGCCGAGGCCATCCGGGCCGAGGGCCAGGCCAACGCCGACGCCATCCTGGCCCGCGGCTCGGCAGAGGCCGAGGCTACCCGCCTCAGCGCCCAGGCCGTGGCCGAGCAGTCCGAGGCGCTCATCCAGTTGCGCCTTGTCGAGATGCTGCCGAAGATCGCGCACGAGCTGGCCGCGCCGATGGGCAACATCGACCAGCTCACGGTGATCTCCACCGACGGTGCGAGCCAGCTCAGCAAGAACGTCGCCTCCGGCTTCTCCGAGGTCGACGCCGTGCTCAACTCCACCATGGGCGTGGGCATCAAGGACCTGCTCGGCGGCCTGATCGGTGGAACCGCTGCCGGTACGGCACTGGCGAGGGCCCAGGCCGGCGACGGTTTTGCGCCCGCACAGGTGTCGGTTTCTGCCGACGCTGACACGGTTCACAGCGGCGCCGTTCACACCGACGCCGTTCACACCGACGCCGTCTAGCCACCCCGTGTCGGAACCCTGGCCGATCACGGCCGTCGCCCCGCCGCTTGTCGGCCGGGCGACGGCCAGTCAGCGCTGGTCAGATCTGGTTTTCCTGCATTGGCGGGTCGACGCCGACCAGGTGGCGCCACTGCTCCCGGAGGGCCTCCGGCCCGACGTCTACGACGGCTCCAGCTGGGTCGGCCTGATCCCGTTCGTCCTGGACCGAGCCACTGTGTTCGGCAGCGCGCCGATCCCGTATTTCGGCTCGTTCGTCGAGGTCAATGTGCGTCTCTACGCGGTCGACGACCGCGGGCGGCGGGGTGTGGTGTTCGTGTCACTCGAGGCGTCCAGGCTCGCCGCGGTGCTGGCCGCCCGCGCGCTCTTCGCGCTGCCCTACATGTGGTCACGCACACGGGTGGAAGTGGAGGCCGGCGAGTACCGCTACTCGTCCACCCGCCACCTCGCCGCGCACGCGCGCACTCAGATCCTCGTGCGATCGACGGGTCAGCCCGTCGTAGAGGATCCGCTGGCCGACTTCCTCACCGCGCGCTGGGCGCTGTTCACCCGGGTCCGCGGCCGCACCATCCGGCTGCGCAACCACCACCAGCCGTGGCGGCTGTTCACGGCGCAGCTGATCTCACTGGACGACAGCCTGCTCTCGGTGGCCGGTTTCCCGGGGCTGGCAGGATCCCGGGCACCGGATTCGGTGCTCTACTCACCCGGAATCACGACCTGGTTCGGCACCAGGGACTGACCGGCCGCGAGAGCGACCACAGCAGTCCCGTTGGACTGGCCGACGTGGACGTTATCGGCTCTGTCCTTCCCGAGCCGGTGTGTGCTCTGGATGAACCCCGTGTCGGCGATCGCCGAGCACCGAGTCGCTGTTGCGGGCCTCGTTGGCGGTCGAGAACGGGCTGCGGTAGGCCGTCACAGCCGTCTCCACCTCCGCCGCTATGAGGTCGGAGTTGATCATCGTGGCAACGCCGAGTCCGGCGGCGGCGGACACGACGACCTGCGCCATCAGGTTGGTGGCGTTACCGGCCGCCCAGACTCCGGGCACCACGGCACCGTCGTTGAGTACGCGCCCGGTCTCGTCGCTGTCCAACTGGGTGCCGACGCCGAACGGATGCGGTGTCGAGGCCAGCCCAAGCCCGGCGAGGAAGTCGGTGCGGGCCGTGAACGTCGGGGCGACCACGAGCGCCTGCAGGGGGAACAGGCGACCGCTGGCCAGGCGAACCCCGGCCAGGGCCTTGTTCCGCACGTCGAGGCCCGCTACCGGGCCGATCACGACGCTGACGCCGCGGGCGGCGAGTTGCTCCCACTCTGCATCGGTCGGTCCGTGCAGCTCGGAAATCGTGCCGTCGGCGTCGAGCATGTCGCCGTGCAAAAAGAGAGTGATGTTCCTACTCCACTGGCGAAAGAGCAGCGCCTGGTGAACCGACTTCGGCCCGGTGCCGAGGATGCCGATGGTCTGGTCCCTGACCTCCCAGCCATGGCAGTACGGGCAGTGCAGCACGTCCCGTCCCCACCGCTCGGCGAGGCCGGGGACATCGGGAAGTTCATCGACGAGCCCGGTCGCTACCAGCAGCCGGTGCCCCGACACTGTGCTGCCGTCATCGAGGGTCACCGTGAAGCCCTGCGCCGAGCGTCGGCTGTCGACGGCCCGGCCCATGACGAACTCCACGCCGTAGGAGCTGGCCTCGTCCTGGCCGAGGCGCACCAGCTCGGCGGGGCGCAAGCCGTCGCGGGTGAGGAAGCTGTGCACGCCCTCGGCGGGCGCGTTGCGCGGATGTCCGTTGTCGACGACGACCACCGAACGTCGTGCCCGCCCGAGCACAACTGCGGCGCTGAGTCCGGCAGCGCCGCCGCCGATGATGACGACGTCGTGTGTCTGTGTCTGTGTCTGTGTCTGCGGATGTGGAAGACGGGGGATAGAGGGAGGCGTGCCGTTGCTGGTCATATCACCATGCTGAAGCGCCGCTACAAGATTGACAAACAGAATTGCCGAATTAGCAAGTGCCCGCTGCTGCGCGTCCTCCGAGACGGTTGGGGGAGCGCTAGAAGGGCGGTGGATCTTCAGGCCGGTCGTTCGCCTGTGGCCGGGCCGGTGCTGCCGGTCGTTCGGGAGTGGGAGCCAGGGTGGTTTGAGTCGGTGGTGGGCGCGGCAGAGGTGGGCCAGGTTGTCGTAGTCGGTGGGTCCGCCGTGTTCTCGGGCGAGGGTGTGGTCGAGGTCGCTGCGGGATGCGGGTCTGGTGCAGCCGGGGAAGCGGCAGGTGCCGTCGCGCAGGGCGACCCAGCGGCGCAGGTCGGCGGGGGCTTTGTAGTGTTCTTTTCCGACCGAGAGCACGGCAACGGTCTCGGGGTGGGTCATCGCGTCGGCGCAGATCTGGGTGCCCCGCGTTCGGCGATCGCGGCGGGGGCCCGTGTGGTGAGGGTCTCGGGGTGCGCTCGTTCCCGCATCCGCCAGGCCTTGACGGCGAGTTTGCCGACGGTGAGGTCTTTCGCCACCGGCAGCAACTTGGCTTCGAAGGCAGCGGCTTCCGCAAGCGGGATGAAGCTGAGTTACTCCATCAGCACCTGCCCGTGCCGGTAGCTGATGTCGCCGTGGCTCATCGCCGTGAGGGTGGCTGTCGTCGGGCCGGCGAACATCGAGGATTCACCGATCAGGTTCTCCGCGGTGCGATCGGCCAGGCGCAGCGAGCAGGCGACCTCGGTCGTGATGGTGCGGCGGGCGATTTCCTGGTCTTCCCACGCCGCGATCTTCCGCGGGCTCGCATCGGCGTCGGTGAGGACCGGCCCGCGGGCCGACTCGGCGGCGTAGTCGGGGTTGAGCGGTTTCGCGGTGGCAGGGTCCCTGCTCCACCGCTGCAGCTCCGCTAGTGCGCGAGCACGTTCGGCGGTCGCCTTCGCGATCCTCCAGTGGGCCTTTCTTGCTTAGGCGACTTTCCGGGCGAGGGTGGCCTGCGCCTGCTCCTGCAGGGTGCGGCGGCGCCGGTGCGCCTGCGCGTGGGCGTCGGCATCGGGTCGCGGGCGTCGTGACCCGGGTCCTCCGGGTCCTCCGGGTCGGTCGGGAACTGCTCAGCGGGGCTGCTCATACCCCGATATTCCCACCGACCACCGACACTCCCACCCCTGCAGATCCGGGTGTGGAAAGGTACTCAAACCGGCCGCCTGTGGAGAAGCGACGGGCAGAATCAGGGCACAGATCAGGGCACGGAGATGAAGTGCTGCACCTCGGGGAACGGGTCGTAAAAACTGTGCAGCAGCGCTCTCCAGTCGGCGTATTCAGGGGAGCCCCTGAACCCCTCGGTGTGGTCCTCCAACCGTTCCCAGTCCACCAGCAGCAGGAAGGTCGATGGATCCTCAACCGACCTGGACAGGCTGAGCCCACGGAAGCCGGGCATCGACTCGATGAGCGGCCGGGCCGTCTGGAACGCAGCAAGGAAGGCGTCTTCACGGCCGGGTCGCACGGGGAGAATGGCGTGTTCTCTGATCACCCCTTGACACTATCTCGGCTGGCGGGCCCGGCCCTGCGGGTACCATCGAGTCCCATGAGCAGCAACACGACGACCGACGCAGCCACACCGAGCACAAGCCCGAGTGCGGGTACCGGCACCGGCACCAGCACCAGTACGGTTCTCGGCGGCGAACACTATTCGGCGGAGCTGGTCGCCGCGGTACGCGCGGCGACGGTCGCGGCGGCACTGGCCGCCGAAGTCTGGTTCGGACGCGGTGACAAGAATGCGGCGGATGCCGCGGCAGTCGCCGCCATGCGCGCCGAACTGCTGCCGGCGCCATTCGCCGGGTACGTGGTGATCGGGGAGGGGGAGAAGGACGAAGCCCCGATGCTGGCCAACGGCGAGGAACTCGGCTCCGGCGAGGGACCGGCCTGCGACATTGCCGTCGACCCGCTCGACGGCACGCGACTCGTGCAGGAAGGGCTGCCAGGATCCGTCTGTGTCATCGCCCTCGCCCCACGCGGCACGCTGTTCGATCCCCGGGACGTGTTCTACATGGACAAGCTCATCTCCTCGGCGCCGGCCCGCGGCATCCTCGACCTTCTGGCCACCCCGAGTCAGAACGTGCGCCGGCTGGCCGAAGCGCTCGGGAAGCCGGTGACCGAGATCACCGTAGCCGTGCTCGACAAACCGCGGCACGCGAGCCTCGTGGCCGAACTGCGCGGGGTCGGTGCACGGGTCGTGCTCGCGGGGGAGGGCGACGTGTCCGCCGCGATCGACGCTGCCACACCCGGCGGGCGAATCGATTTGGCCATGGGGATCGGCGGCACTCCCGAGGGGGTGCTCACCGCCTGCGCGATTCGGGCACTGGGCGGATTCATGGAAGGCCGGCTCGCTCCCCAAAGCGATGACCAACTGCGCCTTGCCCTGGCCGCCGGGCACGATCTCCAGCGGGTATTGACCCTCGACGACCTCGTGGCCAGCGACAGAGTGCTGTTCGCTTCGACACCGGTGGGCGCTGGGGAGTCAAGCTAGGGCGGGGCCGCGCCGAACTAACGCTGAGTCCAACGCGCCGGCCAGCCTGTTCCGGACCGAATTCCCATCGTTAACCAACGAGGCCCCCGGGTTCTCCGGGGGCCGTTTCGGTGGGCGATGCGGGACTCGAACCCACGACCTCTTCCGTGTGAAGGAAGCGCGCTACCAACTGCGCCAATCGCCCGAACCACACTCGAAAACCTCTCGACTGCGACATCTGATACTAGACCAGACCGGGGCCTGAGCGCACATCGAGGGGCCGCGACACGCGGCAATCGCTCGGTTTGAATTTGTCTCGCACTATCGGCTAGAGTCTTCAACGCACGCAGAAATGCGAGCAGTTGCGGATGTGGCGCAGTGGTAGCGCATCACCTTGCCAAGGTGAGGGTCGCGAGTTCGAATCTCGTCATCCGCTCGAATTGAATCGGCCGAAAGGCCGATTCTCTTTGGTAGTAAACCCAGCACGGTTGTAGTGAATACGGCATCAAGTACGGTGGATTGGCCGAGAGGCGAGGCAGCGGCCTGCAAAGCCGTATACACGGGTTCGAATCCCGTATCCACCTCCAACCAGAACGGTGTGCATTTTGCACTGCGAAGGATCTGGGCGATTGGCGCAGCGGTAGCGCGCTTCCCTGACACGGAAGAGGTCACTGGTTCGATCCCAGTATCGCCCACAGAGCAATGACAACACCAAGCACGAGAAGCTCCGAAGAAAACCCCCGATAAACTCGGGGGTTTTTTTGTTTTTCCGCGTAATTCCGCGGCACAGCGAGTGATTTCGACCGGGCTCGGCGCCCACTGGCGCGTGATGTGCACACGAGGTCCCCAGGATCGAGTAGAGTCTTCCAAGCACGCAGAAATGCGAGCAGTTGCGGATGTGGCGCAGTGGTAGCGCATCACCTTGCCAAGGTGAGGGTCGCGAGTTCGAATCTCGTCATCCGCTCGAAGTGAATCGGCCGAGAGGCCGATTTTCTTTGGGTATACAGGTAACAAAGAACACGGTGGATTGGCCGAGAGGCGAGGCAACGGCCTGCAAAGCCGTCTACACGGGTTCGAATCCCGTATCCACCTCCAGCCCGTGAGTACCATCCGCGGTCCTGGGCGATTGGCGCAGCGGTAGCGCGCTTCCCTGACACGGAAGAGGTCACTGGTTCGATCCCAGTATCGCCCACCGGGTAGCACAAGAGGCAGTACAGCCAAGCGCTGTCGGCAGAGTCCACACGGGCATCGCCGGCAGCGCTTTTCTGTGCCCGCGGCCCGTCACTGAGCCCACCGGCGCCCGCTAAAGTTGAAGGGTTCGCAACTCAAGGGAGTAATACACGTGGTTGACGGTTTTGAGCTTTTCACCGACCGATCCGTTGTCGCCATGCGCGTCAACGGCGAGCTCAGGGACCTCGCCACTGCGGTGACCGAGACGGATGACGTCACCCCGGTGACAATCGACTCACCCGATGGCCTCAACATCCTGCGCCACTCGGCTGCTCACGTGCTCGCTCAGGCCGTGCAGACCGTGAACCCCGCGGCGCGCTTGGGCATCGGCCCATTCGTCACCGACGGCTTCTACTACGACTTCGACGTGGCCGAACCGTTCACCCCCGAAGACATCAAGTCCCTCGAGAAGGCCATGGACCGCATCATCCGTCAGGGCCAGCGCTTCGTGCGCCGAGTCGTGACCGATGACGAGGCCCGCGCCGAACTCGCGGCAGAGCCGTACAAGCTGGAACTCATCGGCCTGAAGGGCGGGGCGGGAGACGACCCGACCCCCGATGGCGACAACGAGTCCGTCGAGGTCGGCGGCGCGGAACTGACCATCTACGACAACGTCGACCCCAAGACCGGTGAGACCGTGTGGAAGGACCTCTGCCGCGGTCCGCACTTGCCCAACACCCGCATGATCGGCAACGGCTACTCGCTCACCCGCCTGGCCGCAGCGTACTGGCGCGGTTCGGAGAAGAACCCGCAGCTGCAGCGCATCTACGGCACCGCCTGGCCCACCAAGGACGAACTGCGCGCCTACAAGGCCCGCCTGGAAGAGGCCGCCAAGCGCGACCATCGCAAGCTCGGTCAGGAACTGGACCTTTTCTCCTTCCCCGAAGAGATCGGCTCCGGCCTGGCTGTCTTCCACCCCAAGGGCGGCATCATCCGTTCGGAGATTGAGAACTTCATGCGCGAGCGCCTGCTCGCGAACGGCTACGACCTGGTCAACACCCCCCACATCACCAAGGGTCACCTGTTCGAGACCAGCCAGCACCTCAACTGGTACCGCGAGGGCATGTTCCCGCCCATGCACCTTGACGAAGAGGTCGACGCCGAGGGCCACGTCACCCGCCAGGGCCAGGACTACTACCTGAAGCCCATGAACTGCCCAATGCACAACCTCATCTTCAAAGCCCGCGGCCGCAGCTACCGCGAGCTTCCGTTGCGTCTGGCGGAGTTCGGCACCGTCTACCGCTATGAGAAGAGCGGCACGCTGCAGGGCCTCACTCGCGTGCGAGGCCTCACCCAGGACGATGCTCACATCTACGTCACCCAGGACCAGGTCAAAGCCGAGGTCACCAGCCAGCTCGAGTTCGTCTTCGAGACCCTCCGTGGTTACGGCCTCACCGATTTCTACCTGGAACTGTCGACCCGCGATCCCAAGAAGTCCGTCGGTACTGACGAGCAGTGGGAGGCCGCGACCGACACCCTCCGCCAGGTCGGCGAGGATTCGGGACTCGAACTCGTGGCGGATCCGGGTGGAGCGGCCTTTTATGGTCCGAAGATCTCGGTGCAGGCACGGGACGCCATCGGCCGCACCTGGCAGCTGTCGACGGTGCAACTCGACTTCAACCAGCCGGAACTGTTCGACCTGGAGTACACGGCGCCCGACGGCAGTCGCCAGCAGCCGGTCATGATCCACCGCGCCCTGCTCGGGTCGATCGAGCGGTTCTTCGCCATCCTGCTCGAGCACTACGCCGGTGCGTTCCCGGTCTGGCTCTCGCCGGTGCAGGTCATCGGCATCCCAGTGTCCGAGCAGTACGAGGACTTCCTCTGGGAAGTCCTGGCCAAGCTCAAGACGGCGGGCGTCCGGGTCGAACTCGACTCGTCCAGCGACCGGATGCAGAAGAAGATCCGAAACGCCACGCTGCAGAGGATCCCGTTCCAGCTCATCGTCGGTGAGGATGACCGCGCGAACGGCGCGGTCAGCTTCCGGTTCCGTGACGGCACCCAGGAAAACGGGGTTCCCGTCGACGACGCCATCCGCCGGATCATCGCGTCCATCACCACCCGCGCGCAGGTCAACGGCGCCGCCGACTTCGCCCAGGAAGGCGCACCCGTCGCCCTGGTCGTTGCGGCCGGCGCGGGCCAGGCCTGACGGTGACCGAAGCCACTCCGGCGGGTCCCGAGAAGGACGCGCCGCGAGACACGCCCTGGGACCGCCTGTCCGGCAGCCCGCAGGACTTCGTCGAGGGCGTCCAGGTGGAGAATTCGGGCGACTTCGCCGCCGTTCCGGATGCCTTCCAGCGACTGTGGACGCCCCACCGGATGGTCTACATCCAAGACGGTCAGCAGCCGCACCCCGACGACTGCCCGTTCTGCATCGCACCGTCGATGGACGACGAGAAGGCTCTCATCGTGGCTCGCGGGAAGTACGCCTACGTGCTGCTGAACCTGTTCCCGTACAACAGCGGCCACCTGCTGGTCTGCCCCTACCGGCATGTTGCGACGTATGACGAAGCCACCCCTGAGGAAGTCGCCGAAATCGGTAGCCTGACCCAGGTGGCAATGCGGGTGCTCAAGGCCACCTCGGGCTGCGACGGGTTCAACCTCGGAATGAACCAGGGCCGCATCGCGGGCGCCGGGATCGCCGAGCACCTGCACCAGCACATCGTTCCGCGGTGGGCGCTCGACTCGAACTTCTTCCCGATCATCGCCGGCACCAAGGCAATCCCGAAGCTGCTCGGCGAGGTGCGCCGCGAGGTCGCGGAGGGTTGGCCGGTTTCCACCGTCTGACCCTCGCTTTCCCACCTCGCTGGCACGGCTTGCAGTAACACCCGTCTCTTGACCCAGTTCTCATCACCCGTTCCCCTCGCCCCGACCAGCGGCACCAGACGCAAGGAATAGAATCGTAGCTATGACTGACACCACTTCCCCCGAGCAGGTCGACAGCGCCGCACAGTTCGGCTCGAGCCGCGTCAAGCGCGGACTCGCTGAGATGCTGAAGGGCGGCGTCATCATGGACGTCGTCAACGCCGAGCAGGCCCGCATCGCCGAAGACGCCGGCGCCGTCGCCGTCATGGCGCTCGAGCGCGTCCCGGCCGACATCCGCTCCCAGGGTGGTGTCGCCCGCATGAGCGACCCCGACCTGATCGACAGCATCCGCGCCGAGGTCTCCATCCCGGTTATGGCGAAGGCCCGCATCGGCCACTTCGTCGAGGCCCAGGTGCTGCAGGCCCTCGAGGTCGACTACATCGACGAGTCAGAGGTGCTGAGCCCCGCCGACTACGTCAACCACATCGACAAGTGGAACTTCACGATTCCGTTCGTCTGCGGTGCCACCAACCTGGGCGAGGCGCTGCGTCGCATCACCGAGGGCGCCGCGATGATCCGCTCCAAGGGCGAGGCCGGCACCGGCGACGTCTCTGAGGCCACCAAGCACATCCGCACCATCAAGGGCGAGATCGCCCGGCTGTCCTCGCTCACCAAGGACGAGCTGTACGTGGCCGCCAAGGACCTGCAGGCCCCGTACGAACTCGTCGCCGAGATCGCCGCGACCGGCAAGCTGCCCGTCGTGCTGTTCACCGCCGGCGGCGTGGCCACCCCGGCCGACGCGGCCATGATGATGCAGCTCGGCGCCGACGGCGTCTTCGTGGGTTCGGGCATCTTCAAGTCCGGCAACCCGCAGGAACGCGCCAACGCCATCGTCAAGGCCGTCGCCTTCTACGACGACGCCAAGATCATCGCGGATGTCTCGCGGGGACTCGGCGAAGCCATGGTCGGCATCAACGTGTCCGACCTTGCCGCACCGCACCGCCTCTCCGAGCGCGGCTGGTAACACCCGCTTCATGAGCGTTGGAGTACTCGCCCTTCAGGGCGACTTTCGCGAGCATGCCGACGTTCTGCGCTCGCTCGGCAGCGAGGTCACTCTCGTGCGCCGCCCGGAGGAACTGGCCAGCGTCACCGGCCTGGTGATCCCGGGCGGCGAGTCCAGCGTGATGGACAAGCTGACTCGCATGTTCGGCCTCGCCGACCCCCTGCGAGCGGCCGTCCAGGGCGGGATGCCGGTCTACGGCACCTGCGCGGGACTGATCATGCTGGCCGACAACGTGTTGGACGGCATCTCGGGCCAGCAGAGCATCGGCGGCCTGGACATCAGCGTGCGCCGCAACGCGTTCGGCTCGCAGACCGCCTCGTTCGAGACCGACCTGGACGTACCGGCCCTCGGCGAGACCCCAGTGCACGCCGTCTTCATCCGCGCCCCGGTGGTCGAGACCGTCGGATCGCGCGCCACGGCGTTGGCGACGATCGCCGACGGTCGATGCGTGGCCGTCGAACAAGGCAACCTGCTCGGCACGTCCTTCCACCCGGAGATCACGGGGGAGTACCGCTTCCACGAGTACTTCCTGCAGAAGGTGCAGACGGCCGGTTTCGGCGCCTAGCCCGGCTGCACCACACAGTCCGGCACAATGGGGGCATGACCCAGGCCAGCGCATGAGATACGTCGCCCTGTTGCGCGGCATCAATGTCGGCGGCATCACCATCAAGATGGCCGACCTGGCCGAAACGGTCAGCAGGCTCGGCCACAGCGGTGTCACGACCATCCTGGCCAGCGGCAATGTGCTCTTCACGAGCGACGAGCCTGATGCCGCCACCGTCAAGACGGGCATGGAACGAGCCCTGTCCGAGCGATTCGGATACACGGCGTTCGTGGTGCTGCTCAGCAGAGACGACCTCGTCGTAGCCGTCGACGGCTACCCGTTCGACGACCGGGACGGCTGGCACTCGTACATCCTCTTCGGCTCAGACCCGGCCAGGCTCGACGAGCTCCTGGTCAGCGCGCCCCAGCTCGATCCGGCCGACGAGAGCGTTCTACCCGGCGACGGACTCCTGTACTGGCAGGTGCGTCGGGCTGTGGGCATCAAGAGCCCCTTCAGCGTCCTGGCAGCCAAACCCCGGTACAAATCCACCACCACGAACCGCAACCTGCGCACCCTGCACAAGATACTCGGCGTGCCCACCACCCGGTGAGCCGAAGGGCAGTCAGAGGGTGCCCGGGCTAGACTGAGAACGCACTGAGCGGTCGGAACGGTCGCGGTGCCTGCAGACGACGCCCCAAGCGCGTCGCACGAGTTAGCGCAACGACAACGCAACGAAAATCGGGAGATTCATGTCCGGGCATTCCAAGTGGGCGACCACCAAGCACCAGAAGGCTGTCACCGACTCGCGTCGGGCGAAGGCTTTCGCCAAGCTGATCAAGAACATCGAGGTCGCTGCCCGTATGGGCGGAGCGGACCTGTCTGGCAACCCGACGCTCGTCGACGCCATCCAGAAGGCCAAGAAGACCTCGGTCCCCAACGACAACATCGACCGCGCCGTCAAGCGCGGCGCTGGGCTGTCCGGTGAAGCCGTCGACTACACCACGATCATGTATGAGGGCTACGCCGCCAACGGTGTCGCCATCATGATCGAGTGCCTCACCGACAACAAGAACCGAGCCGCGGCCGAGGTGCGCACCACGGTCAGCCGCAACGGCGGCAACATGGCCGACCCGGGCAGTGTCGCCTACAACTTCCACCGCAAGGGCATCGTCGTGGTGCCCAAGGGAGACGCAACCGAAGACGACGTGCTCGCTGCGGTGCTCGACGCCGGCGCCGAAGAGGTCGTCGACGACGGCGAGAAGTTCGAGGTCTTCAGCGAGGCGCACGATCTGGTCGCCACCCGTACTGCCCTGCAGGCGGCTGGAATCGACTACGACTCCGCCGACATCGCCTTCGTCCCGCAGCTCAAGATCGAGGTCGACGCCGAGACCGCCCGCAAGGTGTTCAGGCTCATCGACGCTCTCGAGGAACTCGACGACGTGCAGAATATCTACAGCAACTACGACGTCTCGGCCGAGGTCCAGGCCGAGCTCGAAGCAGACAGCGAATAGCCCACCGATGACGGTCAGGGTGCTGGGCATCGACCCGGGCCTGACCCGCTGCGGCGTCGGGATCGTCGACGTCGCAGCGAACCGTTCGGCGACCCTTGTCGACGTGCAGGTGCTGCGCAGCTCTCCCGACCTGCCCCTCGAACGCCGCCTGCTCCTGATCAGTGAGGGCCTCGAAGAGCTCCTCGACCGGCACCAACCGCACTTCGTGGCCATTGAACGGGTCTTCGCGCAGCAGAACGTGAGCACGGTCATGGGCACCGCCCAGATCAGTGGGGTGGCCCTCATGCTCGCCGCCAAGCGCGGACTGACGGTGACCCTGCACACCCCGAGCGAGGTCAAGGCCGCCATCACCGGGTACGGCTCCGCGGACAAAAAACAGGTCGGCACAATGGTCGCCCGGGTGCTGGGACTGGCCGAAATCCCGAAACCGGCGGATGCCGCCGACGCCCTCGCGCTGGCCATCTGCCACGCGTGGCGAACCGGCGCCGCCGGCGGTGTACTCCCCACCAGCGGCACGGTCGCGGCGGGCAACCGGTCCACGCCCGCGCTGAGTCCCGGCTCGCTCACTCCGGCGCAGAAGGCCTGGCGCGACGCCGAGCGCGGCAACGCGCCGGGGTCGGCGGCGGCAGTGTCTGCGGCGCACCGTAGGCTGGCTAGGTGATCTCTTCAGTGCGTGGCCCAGTCCTTTCAGCCCTGGGCTCAACCGTCGTGATCGAGGTCGGCGGAGTCGGACTCGCACTGCAGGTCACCCCGTCCACGGCCCTGGCCGCGAGGGTCGGCACCGAAACCCGCCTGGCCACCACCCTGATCGTTCGTGAAGACTCCCTGACCCTCTACGGCTTCCCTAGCGCCGAAGAACTCGCAGTGTTCGAGCTTCTCGTCGGCGTCACCGGCGTCGGTCCCAAGTCCGCGCTCGGCGTGCTCGCCGTGCTCACCCCCAACCAAATCGCCCTCGCCGTCAACGCCGAGGACGATGCCGTGTTCCGCAAGGTCAGCGGGATCGGACCGAAGACCGCCAAGCTCATAGTGCTGTCACTGGTCGGCAAGGTCGCCGTCACCAGCGCCGCCGTTGCCCCCGGACGCGTCGGCGTCGCCACGGCCACCGTCGGCGCCAGCGTGCAAGCAGCGCTGATCGGCCTCGGCTGGTCGGAGCGGGTCGCCGTCCAGGCCGTTGAGGAGATCCTCGCCGGCAGCACAGCCGAGTTCGACGCCGAGGAAGCCGGGGTCGGGGCCGTGCTCCGCCTGGCCTTGGCCCGGCTCGGTCCTGCCCAGCATTCGGGTGCCGCCAATGCCGCTGGTCGCAACTCATGACCCAGGATCCCGGCGTCGACCTGACCAACCCGGCACTCGAGGGCGACGCGGAGCTGGCCTTCGAGGGCGCCCTGCGCCCCAAGAGCCTCACCGAGTTCGTCGGCCAGCAGAAGGTGCGCGGTCAGTTGCAGCTGCTGTTGACCGCGGCATCGATGCAGCAGCGCACCCCTGACCACATCCTGCTGGCCGGCCCGCCAGGCCTCGGCAAGACGACCCTCGCCATGATCATCGCCTACGAGGGCAATCGGCCGCTGCGCATGTCTAGCGGCCCCGCGATTCAGCACGCCGGCGACCTGGCTGCAGTGCTCTCCTCCCTCGTGCCCGGCGAGGTGCTCTTCATCGATGAGATCCATCGGATGGCCCGCTCCGCCGAAGAGATGCTCTACTTGGCGATGGAGGACTTCCGCATCGACATCATGGTCGGCAAGGGGGCCGGAGCCACGTCGGTACCGTTGGACCTGGCGCCGTTCACCCTGGTCGGGGCCACCACACGTTCCGGCATGCTCCCGAACCCACTGCGCGACAGGTTCGGCTTCACGGCCCACCTGGAGTTCTACGCCGACGCCGAACTCGAACTGGTGCTGGTGCGGGCCGCACGCCTCCTCGGACTGGTCATCGACCGGGAGGCCATCGCCGAGATCGCCGGCCGGTGCCGGGGGACTCCGCGAATCGCCAACCGGCTGTTGCGCCGGGTGCGCGACTACGCGCTCGTGCACGGCGGAGACGCCGACCTGGCGGCCGTGCACGCGGCGCTGGAACTCTACGACGTCGACGAAATCGGACTGGACCGGCTCGACCGCGAGGTCATGAACATCGTCCTCACCCGTTTTGGGGGTGGACCGGTTGGGCTGAATACACTGGCCGTCTCGGTGGGGGAGGAGCCCGAAACCATCGAATCGGTCGTAGAGCCCTTCCTGGTGCGGATAGGCTTCCTCACGCGTACCCCGCGCGGGCGGGTTGCTACTGCCGCAGCGTGGCGGCATTTCGGCTTGAGCAATCCTCAGGCTGCGCTCACCTTGGATGTTCTATAATTCAAGCTGGTCAGGCACGCACCTTCTGCCGGCTTCCCCCAGCCACTCCCACAAAAAACTTCGTCGCGACACCACGCTCGCACGGGAAGGTTTCACAGTTCTATGGATCCGTTGACTCTTGTCATGCTCGCCGTCTTGGCGTTGCTTGTGTTCTTCATGTTTCGCAATGGCCGCAAGCGCCAGAAGGACACCTTGGCCCTGCAGTCGAAGATGGTCGCCGGAGCAGACGTGATGACCAACTTCGGCCTCTACGGCACCATTGTGTCGATCGATGAGGAAGAGAACAAGGTCGCCCTCGAGATCGCACCCGGCACCATTGTGCAGATCCACCGCCAGACGATCGCCCGCGTCGTCGAGCCCACAGTTGCCGGCGATGACGTCGTCCTCGACCAGACCGTTGACACCGACGCCGGCACGCCGGCCGTTGTCGGCGAGCCCGAGTACGGCCAGCGTGCCGAATTCAAGCCGACGACCGACGAGGTCGCGCCCGACACCGACACCGAACCCAAAAAGGGCGACGCGTAACACACCCACTCCGGCTGCGCGGCTTCGGTCGCGCAGCACGAGCAATAGAAAGCTGAGTTCAATAGGTGGCTAAGTCGTCTCCGACCAAGAAGGCCTGGCGCTCCCTGACCTGGCTTGGCGTGATCATCGTCGGTCTCATCGCTCTGAACGGAGCCGGCGTTCTCACCGGCGGCGGTTCGTGGACGCCGAAGCTGGCGCTCGACCTCGAGGGTGGCACCCAGATCATCCTGGCCCCCAAGCTCGAGTCCGGCCAGACGGTTTCGTCTGAACAGCTCAACCAGGCGGTGTCGATCATCCGGCAGCGGATCGACTCCGCCGGAGTCTCCGAGTCGGAGATCAACACCCAGGGTGGACAGAACATCGTCGTCTCCATTCCCGGAACGCCTGACGACGCCACCCTGAACCGCATCCAGTCCTCGGCAAAGCTTGAGTTCCGACCGGTCCTGGTCGCTTCAGCGCCCACTGAGGACAGTGTCGGCGCAGACGGCTCAACCGACGGGGCCACCGACCCGGCGACGGATGCCGCGGCAGACCCGGCCGCAGAGACCCCGGCCGCAGAGACTCCGGCCGCTGAGACCCCGGCCGTCGCGCCCACCGACGCGAGCGACCTGAACAACATCACTCCCGACCTGCAGGCGGAGTTCGATTCCTTCCAGTGCAGCGACATCGACACCAGCATTGTGGCACCGGCCGATCAGCCGCTGATCACCTGCGAGAGCGATGGTTCGATCAAGTACATCCTCGGCCCGGTCGAGGTGAGCGGCGAGAACATCTCCGACGCCACCAACGGGCAGGTCACCACGCAGAGCGGTGCAACTACCGGCGAATGGGCCGTCAACATCGTCTTCGACCGCACCGGCACCGAGTCGTTCGCCGACGTGACGACTCGCCTGAGCGGCCTCCAGGGCGCGCAGAACCAGTTCGCCATCGTGCTGGACGGCAGCGTCATCTCCGCTCCGCGCACGCTGGCCGTGATCACCGACGGCAAGCCCCAGATCACCGGCTCGTTCGACCAGGACACCTCCAAGGCCCTCGCCGACCAGCTCAAGTTCGGCGCCCTGCCGATCAGCTTCGCCGTGCAGAGCCAGGACACCATCTCGGCAACCCTCGGTTCGACCCAGCTGCAGAGCGGCCTCATCGCGGGCCTGATCGGCCTGATCCTGGTCGTGCTCTACTCCCTCATCCAGTACCGCCTCCTCGGGCTGGTCACTGTCGCGTCGCTCATCGTGGCTGGCGTGATCACCTACCTGCTGATCACTCTGTTGTCCTGGCGTGAGGGGTACCGCCTCTCCCTGGCCGGTGTGGCCGGTCTCATCGTGGCCATCGGTATCACCGCTGACTCGTTCATCGTCTACTTCGAGCGGGTGCGCGACGAGCTCCGCGACGGCAGGGGACTGGTGTCCTCGGTCGAATCCGGCTGGCGCCGCGCGATCCGCACCATCATCGCCTCCGACACCGTCAACTTCCTCGCCGCCGCGGTTCTGTTCATCCTGGCCGTCGGTAACGTGCGCGGTTTCGCCCTGACCCTGGGACTGACCACCCTGGTCGACCTCCTGGTCGTGGCGATTTTCACCCATCCGATGCTGCAGCTGCTCGCCCGCACCAAGTTCTTCGGAGACGGGCACAAGCTCAGTGGACTCGACCCGCGGGCACTCGGCGCCGTCTACCGCGGACGCGCCCGGTTCCAGCCCTCCGTGGAGGTGGCGTCACGCAAGTCGCCGTCCTCCAGCAAGGAGGCCGCAAAGCGCCAGACCATCGCCGAACGCAAGGCGGCTGAGCTCGTCGGTTCCGGCTCCAGTAAGTCGACCGATGGGAAGGATTCCTAATGGCCAGCTTCAACCAGTTCGGCAACGATCTGCACACCGGCAAGCTCTCCTACAACATCGTCGGACGTCGTAAGGTCTGGTACTCGGTCGCCGCGGTCATGATCCTGATCGCGATCCTCGGTCCGGTCCTCCGCGGTGGGTTCACGTTCGGCATCGAGTTCACCGGCGGCTCCGAGTTCGTCCTCTCCGAGATCTCCACCGAGGACCAGGATGCGGCATCCACCGCGGTCACCGAGGTGGTGCCCGAAGCCGTGCCCAAGGTGTCCGTCGTCGGCAGCGACAGCATCCGCGTGCAGACCGACCAGCTCAGCGACACCGAGAGCCGGGAAGTACGCGCCGCTCTCGCCACCGCATACAGCGTCGACGCGGCGCAGGTCACGTCCTCGTTCATCGGCCCGTCCTGGGGCCAGGACATCACCGGCTCCGCCATCCGCGCACTGCTGACCTTCCTGGTGCTCGCCGGCGCGGTGATGGCCCTGTACTTCCGCACCTGGAAAATGGCCGCCGCCGCCATGGTCGCCCTGTTACACGACCTCGTCATCACCGCGGGTTTCTACGGCATCACCGGCTTCGAGATCACTCCGGCGGCCGTGATCGGCTTCCTCACGATCCTGGGTTACTCGCTGTACGACACCGTGGTGGTGTTCGACAAGATCCGCGAGAACACGACCGAAGACGGGCCAGAATCCCGGCGCACGTTCGCCGACTCGGTCAACCTCGCGGTCAACCAGACCCTGGTGCGCTCGATCAACACCTCGATCGTCGCAGTCCTCCCGGTCGCCTCGATCCTCGTCATCGGTGCGTTCGTGCTGGGTGCGGGAACCCTGCAGGACATCTCCCTGGCCCTGCTGATCGGAATGATCGTGGGTACATACTCCACGATCTTCATCGCCGCCCCGCTCTACGCCCAGCTGCGCGAGAACGAGCCGGAGATCCGCAAGCGTGACAAGAAGGCCCTGGCCCTGCGGGCCAAGGCCACCGGTACCTCGTCGGTCGCCGGCACGGATGCGGCCCGCGCGGACGTTCCCGCGTGAGCCGGTTCGCCCGCCGGGAATATCCGACAGCGTCCCTCGGTTTACCGTTTATCCGTTAGTACAGGGATAATTGGCGCCAGGGAGTGAGGTAACGAGATGACAGAAACCACCACGCCATCCGCCGCGTCACTGCGTCGTCTGGTGCCGCGTATTTTCTCCAGGGCGCAGCCCGTCGGTGCCGTCGACACGCTGCTGAAGACGGTGCGCACGCACCATCCCAAGGTGGATCTGTCGATCATCGAACGGGCGTACGCGGCCGCTGAGCGGGCCCACGAGGGCCAGAAACGTCGCAGCGGCGAGCCGTACATCACCCATCCCGTCGCGGTCGCCCAGATCCTGGCCGACCTCGGGATCGGTCCCAAGACCGTGGCAGCTGCCCTGTTGCACGACACCGTCGAGGACACCGACTACACCCTCGACCAGTTGCGCGCCGACTTCGGCGACGAGATCACCATGCTCGTGGACGGCGTCACCAAGCTCGACAAGGTGAAGTACGGCGACAGCACTCAGGCCGAGACTGTCCGCAAGATGATCGTCGCGATGTCCAAGGACATCCGGGTGCTGATCATCAAACTGGCCGACCGTCTGCACAACGCCCGCACCTGGGGCTTCGTGCCGGCGGAGTCCGCGACCCGCAAGGCCACCGAGACCCTCGAGATCTACGCCCCGCTGGCCCACCGCCTGGGAATCCAGACCATCAAGTGGGAACTCGAGGACCTCTCTTTCGGGGTGCTCTACCCGAAGCTGTACGCCGAGATCGAGAGCCTCGTCAAGCAGCGCACCCCGCAGCGCGAAGAATTCGTGCAGTACGTCATCGACGCGATCAACGACGATCTCAAGGCCGCGCGCATCCGCGGCAAGGTGGCCGGACGGCCCAAGCAGTACTACTCGATCTACCAGAAGATGGTCGTGCGCGGCCGCGAGTTCGACGAGATCTACGACCTCGTCGGCATCCGGGTCCTGGTGAACTCGGTGCGGGACTGTTACGCGGTCCTCGGAGCCATCCACGCGCGGTGGACTCCGCTGCCCGGTCGCTTCAAGGACTACATCGCCACCCCCAAATTCAACCTGTACCAGTCGCTGCACACCACCGTGCTCGGCCCGAGTGGCCGCCCGGTCGAGATCCAGATCCGTACCCAGGAGATGCACGAGCGTGCCGAGTACGGCGTCGCCTCGCACTGGAAGTACAAGGAGCAGGTCAACGGCAAGAGCTCCGGCCCCGGCCCCCAGAGCGACACCGATATGGCCTGGCTGGCACATATCTCCGATTGGCAGGCCGAAACGGCCGACCCCAACGAGTTCCTCGACTCCCTGCGCTACGAGATCGGCGCCAAGGAGGTCTACGTCTTCACGCCCAAGGGCCGCGTGATCGGCCTGCCCGCCGACGCGACGCCAGTGGACTTCGCCTACGCCGTGCACACCGAGGTGGGCCACCGCACCATGGGCGCCAAGGTCAACGGACGGCTCGTGCCTCTGGAGAGCTCGCTCAGCACCGGCGACGTCGTGGAGGTCTTCACCTCCAAGAACCCGGACTCGGGTCCGAGCCAGGACTGGCTGAACTTCGTCAAGAGCCCCAGGGCGCGCAACAAGATTCGCCAGTGGTTTACCAAGGAACGCCGCGACGAGGCCATCGAACAGGGCCGCGACGCCATCGCCAGGGCCATGCGCAAGCAGAACCTGCCGCTGCAGAAGCTGATGAACCAGGACTCCTTCGCCGAGGTCGCCGCCGTGATGCGCTACGAAGACGTCTCGGCGCTCTACGCCGCCGTCGGTGAAGGCCACGTGTCGACGCAGTCCGTGCTGGAGAAGGTCGTCGCCACGCTGCAGAGCGTGGAGGAGAGCGACGCGACGGACCTGCCGTTCACCCCCAACGGCCGTACCCAGACGTTGCGCAACAACGACTCCGGGATCCTGGTGCGCGGCGCCCCCGACATCCTCGTCAAGCTGGCACGCTGCTGCACCCCGGTTCCCGGCGACAAGATCGTGGGTTTCATCACCCGCGGTTCCGGTGTGTCTGTGCACCAATTCGATTGCCACAACGTGCAGGAACTGCTCAAGGAACCCGAGCGGATGATCGACGTCGACTGGGCGCCGACCTCGAAGAGCCTGTTCCTCGTGCAAATCCAGATCGAGGCCCTCGACCGCTCCGGCTTGCTCTCGGATGTCACCAGAGTGTTGTCGGAACACCACGTCAACATCCTCTCGGCGACGGTACACACCTCCAGCGACCGGCTGGCGATCAGCCGGTTCGTGTTCGAGATGGGCGACACTACCCACCTCGACAGGGTGCTGAACGCGGTGCGCCGCATCGACGCCGTGTACGACGTCTACAGGGTCAGCGACGGCTGAGGTTCAGCCGGCGCGCTTCCCGTAGCTGGGCGGCCGCCCTGCGGCTGAACGAGACTCCCCGTTGACCGGCGAGCGCCTGTTCGTCGGCGTGCGGATCGACTGGTCCGTCATAGACCAGCAGCGCCGCCAGCAGCGCCGTGTCTGCGCGGCACCCGGGTGAGCGGCCCCAGCGGGCAAGGTCGATAGCCGTCCGCAGGGGAGTGGTGACGAGTTGACGACCCAGCACCCTCGTGTCGTCGCGGCCGAGGCGCACCTCGCGGAGCTGGGTCCTCGTCTCGACGGGCTTGCGGGCACGCGCGGTCATGTCGATGCAGAACTGATGGGGGTCAGGTTCGGCGGCCAGACCATAGATCCAGGCGGCGCTCATCCGCTCGGCGGCGGCCCGGCTCGGCGCGACCGAGGTGAGCGCCTCGCCCCGGGTCTCCGGGCCGTCGTGGGCGTCGACCGGACACCACGCTCCGGCGAGCGGGAACAGCTCACCGTCGAGGCGGGCACAGTTCAGTTCGGCGAGCGGAAGGTCGGCCGGGGTGAGCGCGGCAGGAAGCAGGGGAGTCATGCTTCCAGCCTGCGGAGTCGCCGGCAGACGCCGAAACGGGACCGGGAATCTGTGGACAGATTCCCGATCCCGTTTCGGGTGTGGGTAGTTACTCCCGTGCAGCGAGTCGTTACTGGCCGATGGCCTTCAGCCAGGCCTTGCGGGTCTCGAGCGCCTCGGTCGCGTCCTTGATCTTGCGGGCGTCCTTGGTCTCCTGCGCGGCGGCCAGCTCGGCCTCGAGCTTGGCGATCGCGTCGTGCAGCTGACCGGCGAGGCCTTCGGCGCGGGCCTTGGTCTCGGGGTTGTTGCGCTTCCAGTGGTCGTCGTCGAGCTTCCGCACGGCCGCTTCCACCTTGCGCATGCGCTCCTCGACGGGCTTGACCTGGTCGCGGGGGACCTTGCCTGCGGCGTCCCAGCGGCGCTGCACCGAGCTGAGCAGCTCGCGGGCCTTGACCCGGTCGGTCTCGGTGAGCAGGGTCTCGGCCTCGGTGAGCAGGTCGAGCTTGATGACCAGGTTGGCGGAGAACTCTTCGTTGTCCTGCGCGTCGATCTCGCTCTTCACCGAGTAGAGCACGTCGCCGGCGGCCTTGAACTTGGCCCACATGGCGTCGTCCTGCTTCTTGCCGGAGCGACCGGCGGCCTTCCAGTCCTCGAGCAGGTTGCGGTAGGCGGGGATGCCGTCGGCACCCTGGGGTGCCAGCGCCTCAGCCTTCTCGATGAGCTGCTGCTTGCGGTTCCGTACATCCTTGTGAGCGCTGTCGAGTTCGGCGAAGAACGCCTTGCGGTTCTGCTCGATAGTGGTGCGAGCCGCACGGAACCGCTTCCAGAGCTCGTTCGCCTCGCCCTTGGGGATGCGCGGTGCGTCGTGCTGGTGGGCCTGCCACTTGGCGAACAGCGCGTCGAGTGCAGCGCTGGTCTGCTTCCACTGCGTCTTGGCCGGGTCTTCGGCGGCGAGGCGTTCGGCCTCTTCAACGATGGCAGCCCGCTCCGCGAGGGCCGCAGCGCTGGCGGCCTTGGCCTCGACACCCTGCTGCTCGGTGAGTTCGGTGACCGTGCCACCCAAAGCGCCGAGGCGCTCGGCGAGGGCGGCGAGGTTGCCGACGGCGTTTGCCGTTGCAACCGACTTCGACAGGTTCGCGACCGACTTGGCGATATCCGCGGCCGGCGCCCCTCCCTTTGCGCGCTGTTCGAGCAGGGTGACCTGTCCGTTCAGCTCCACGTACTTGCGTTCGAAGTAGGCGAGTGCCTCTTCAGGTGTCGCGTCGGGATACTGGCCGACGGCACGTTCGCCGTCTGCTTCGCGCACGTAAACCGTGCCGGTTTCGTCTACGCGACCCCATGGTTGCTGATCTGTCGTAGTCAAGAGCCTCACCTTAATGATCTGGTTGATTCCCCGTGCAGTGAAGTACTGCAGCGGGCGAATCCCTGAACGAGCCAGTACTGGCACAAGCCAATACGCGCACAAGCTTATTGCAAGCGTGCCCGTCGTTCGGCGGAAACGACCGAACTGGTCTTTCCGAGCTGGTTTCTACCGTGGCTACTGAACGGTGAAGGAGGTGATGGTGGTCGGAACCACGGGAGCGCCGTCCGCCGAGCCGTCCTCGACCCCGGCGTCGGCGATCTGGCTGACGAGCTGGTCCAGTCCGGAGGTGACGGTGCCGATGACCGAGTAACCGGAACCGTCCGCTCCAGCAGGAATCTCCGTATCGCCGTAGACGATGAAGAACTGGCTGCCCATGCTGTACGGATCGCTGGACCTCGCCATGGCGATGGTGCCGGCCGGATAGACGTTGTCGGCCGGAGCATTCTCGACCGGGCCGTAGTAGTAATTGGGTCCACCGGTTCCGTCGCCGGTGGGGTCACCGCACTGTAATACCGAAAAGCCTTCGCCCGTGGTCAGGCGGTGGCAGGTGACGTCATCGTAGAAACCGGATCCGGCGAGGCTGATGGTCGAGGAGACCGCTTGCGGCGCCGCGGCGCCGTCGAGGGAGACGCCGAGTTCGATGTCGTTGAGGGTGAGCGTGCCGGTCCAGGTCCGACCCTCGGCCAGATCGCTCGAGGGAACGTCGCCCGCGTTCGCGCCGGGGGTCGGAGTCACCGAGTCCGAGGGCTCGGCCGTGGGCGTCGCGGAAGCCGAAGCACTGGGTTCAGGAGTGCCGGGGCCGCCGCCGAAGTAGAACATCTGGGCGCCGACCAGCACGATGAGGGCGACCACGAGTACGCTGCCGGCCACCATGTTGTCGCGCACGCGCCGCTTGACCTGGTGCTCGTTCACGGCCTTGCGGGCCTGGTAGGCGCGAGCGCGGCCGCGGGCCTCGCGTTCCTGCTTGGTGTTAGGTGCCACGGGAATCCTCCAGGTGCCGCCTGAGGCGGGAAATCGGGCTTGTCGGGCAACACGGCCCGGGTCACTGTGAACTCTACGCATGCGGGGGCGGCGGCGAAAATTGGCGTCGGCGGCACAAACTACGCTGGACGCATGTCTTCCGTCCAACCAGGCCTCCGTACCGGCGCGACGCCGCTCGCGGTGCGCATGCGCCCCAAGAGCCTGGCCGAGGTTGCCGGGCAGCGTCACCTGCTTACCCCGGGGTCGCCGCTGGTCAGCCTGGCCAACGACAAGACGGGGGAGCAGGGTTCGGTCTCCGTCATCCTGTGGGGCCCTCCGGGAACCGGCAAGACCACCCTCGCCCAGACCATCGCGCACAGTTCCGGACGCCGCTTCGTTGAGCTCTCCGCCGTCTCCGCCGGCGTGCGGGACGTGCGCCAGGTGATGGACGAGGCCCGCACCAGCCGGGACCTCTACGGCCTGTCCACCGTGCTGTTCCTCGACGAGATCCACCGGTTCAGCAAGGCGCAGCAGGACGCCCTGTTGCCGGGGGTGGAGAACGGCATCATCATCCTCGTGGCCGCGACGACCGAGAACCCGTCCTTCTCGGTGATTTCGCCGCTGCTGTCCAGGTCTCTGCTGCTCACGCTGGAGACCCTCAGCGACGACGACCTCGGTACCGTCGTGGACCGCGCCGTCACCGACCCGCGGGGCCTGGCCGACAGGTTCGTGCTCGACCCTGAGGCCCGCGGGGCCATCATCCGGCTCGCGTCCGGCGACGCCCGCCGGGCGCTCACGGCGCTCGAGGCCGCTTCGGTGTCGGCCGCGACCACGGAGACCGCTGACGGCGAGAAGCCCGTCATCACGACCGAGATCGTCTCGCTCGCGGTCGACCGTGCGCTGCTGCGCTACGACCGCAACGGTGACGAACATTACGACGTGATCAGCGCCTTCATCAAGTCGGTGCGAGGGTCGGATGTCGACGCGTCCCTGCACTACCTGGCCCGGATGATCGAGGCCGGGGAGGATCCCCGATTCATCTGCCGCCGGATCATCGTGCTCGCCTCCGAAGACATCGGCATGGCCGACCCGCAGTCTCTGGTCATCGCGATAGCCGCCGCCGACGCCGTTCAATACATCGGCATGCCGGAAGGCCGCATCCCCCTGGCCCAGGCCGTGGTGCACCTGGCCTGCGCGCCCAAGTCCAATGCCGCCTATATGGCCCTCGACGCCGCCATCGCCGACGTGCGCAACGGCAACACCGGCCGGGTGCCCAAGCACCTGCGTGACGCGCACTACCCGGGGGCCAAACGCCTCGGCCACGGCAAGGGTTACAAATACCCGCACGATGATGCGCTCGGCGTTCTCGCGCAGGACTATCTGCCCACCGAACTGCGCCGGAAGCAGTACTACACACCCACCGAACACGGCAATGAACGTGACGTCTCCGCGCGCCTGGCCAAGCTCCGCAAGATCATCCGCGGCCAGTAGACCGGGGCGTGTCGAAAGCCCGGCCACGGGGGCACCCGTGTGCTAGCCTTGACCTCGCCTACAACTGGTTTTGTCATGCGGCTGCGTACACAACCTAAGTTGGAGTGGATTCGCCCTGTAGCCGGGCGGCCCGTGGCACCCACCCCTCTGATCTCCCATGACGCCTTGTGCTGCCGTTCGCGGCCGGCCCGGCGCCCTGGTATCCATTTTTCAGATCCATCCGAAAGGACACTGTGTCTACCAAGTCACGTACCCGTAGCAAGACCCGCCTCTCGCGGGCCCTGGGCATCGCCCTGACCCCGAAGGCCGCCAAGTACCTCGAGAAGCGTCCCTACGCTCCGGGCGAGCACGGCCGCACCAAGCGCAAGACCGATTCGGACTACGCCGTGCGTCTGCGCGAAAAGCAGCGCTTACGTGCCCAGTACGGCATCCGCGAAGCCCAGCTCAAGATCGCCTTCGAAGAAGCGCGTCGCCGCCAGGGCCTGACCGGTGAAAACCTCGTCGAGATCCTCGAGACCCGTCTCGACGCCCTCCTCGTGCGTTCGGCCATCGCCCGCACCACCGCCCAGGCCCGTCAGATGGTTGTGCACCGCCACATCCTCGTCGACGGCCAGCTGGTCGACCGTCCCTCCTTCCGCGTGAAGCCGGGTCAGCTCATCCACGTCAAGGCCAAGAGCGAGGGCACCGAGCCTTTCCAGGTTGCCGCGGCCGGCGGTCACGTCGACCTGCTGCCCAAGCTCCCGCCGTACCTCGAGGTTGAACTCGACAAGCTGCAGGCCCGCCTCGTTCGCGCCCCGAAGCGCATCGAGATCCCCGTGACCTGTGAAGTCCAGCTCGTCGTTGAGTACTACGCAGCACGCTAGTCACTCACGGCGCGTCTCGATTCGCCGGAACTGAACTACGCTTGAGGGCGGATCACCTAGGTGATCCGCCCTTTTGCGTGCTGTGCCTAATCGAAATGGATGGTGCCGAATGACTGGTGGAGATATCGCCGGCCTGATTGCCGCTGGCGTTTTCGCAGTTCTGGTGGCGTTCCTCGCCATCCCGTTGATCAAGCTCGGCCGGGTGTTCGACGAGACCACTCTCGCCATCCGCGACCTCAGCCATAACGTGACCCCGCTGCTCGAGGAGACGACGAGCACCGTCGCCCAGACCAACCACCAGCTGGCCACGATCGACACAATCACCACGAATGTCGCCGAGGTCACCGGAAACGTGTCCGCAATGGTCGCGCTGTTCGCGGCCACCGTCGGCGGCCCCCTGATCAAGCTCGCCGGATTCTCCGCCGGTGTCCGGGCGGCCTTCAGGGCCTCCAAGCCCCGTCGAGGCACGAAGTAAGTCCACTACGCTGGAAAGCAGCCTGTCAGGACCTCGGCCCGCTGGACCAGCGGGTGCCCCGGCCCACAGCCACCCATTCCTCAAACTCAGGGAGCACATGCCATGAAGAATTTCATCTGGTTAGTCGTCGGCGTCGGAATCGGATTTGTTGCCGCCCACGAGGTGAACAAGACCCAGCAGGGCAAGCGGTTCTTCACCGATCTTGACGCCAAGACCCGCGAATTCGGCGAGGCCATCTCCGAGGGCTACCGCAAACGCGAAGCCGAACTGCACGCCGCACTCGGCGAGGCAGAAGAGACCATCGAAGAGCTGTCAAAGCCCTAACCACTTCCCTTCCCACCGCAATTCCCCCGGTCGGATTACCGATCCAGTAACAGTACGGACCCCATGCAGACTGCCGACATTCGCGGGCGCTGGCTCGACTTCTTCGCCGACCGTGGACACACCGTTGTCCCGTCGGCGTCGCTCGTGAGCGATGACCCCTCCCTCCTCTTCACCGTGGCCGGCATGGTGCCGTTCGTGCCCTACCTCACCGGTCTGGTACCCGCCCCGTTCCCCAGGGCCACCAGCGTGCAGAAGTGCATCCGCACCAACGACATCGAAGAGGTCGGCAAGACGCCGCGGCACGGCACCTTCTTCCAAATGAGCGGCAACTTCTCTTTCGGCGACTACTTCAAGGAGCAGGCGATCAGCTACGCCTGGGAGCTGCTCACCTCGAGCGAGGCCGACGGCGGCTACGGCTTCGCCGAGAAGGACCTCTGGGTCACGGTCTACGAGAACGACGACGAGGCCTTCGGCTACTGGCGCGCGCTCGGCCTGCCTGAACACCGGATCCAGCGCCTCGGAATGGACACCAACTACTGGTCCACCGGCCAGCCCGGCCCCGCCGGCCCGTGCAGTGAGATCTTCTTCGACCGTGGCCCCGCCTTCGGCATCGACGGCGGTCCCGCCACCGACGACGACCGCTACGTGGAGATCTGGAACCTGGTCTTCATGCAGTACCTCCGCGGTGAGGGCACCGGCAAGAACGACTTCCAGATCCTCGGCGACCTGCCCAAGAAGAACATCGACACCGGCATGGGCCTGGAGCGCGTCGCGTTCCTCAAGCAGGGCGTGCAGAACATGTACGAGATCGACCAGGTGCGCCCGGTTCTCGACCGTGCCGCGGCCCTCTCCGGCCGCCGCTACGGCGCCGACCACGAGGACGACGTGCGGATGCGCATCGTCGCCGACCACGTGCGGTCCTCCCTGATGTTGATGAGCGACGGTGTCATGCCGTCCAATGAGGGCCGCGGCTACATCCTGCGCCGCCTGATGCGCCGCAGCGTTCGTGCCATGCGCCTGCTCGGGGTGGACGCCGCCTCGTTCACCGAGCTGTTCCCGGCCTCCCGCGACGCCATGAGCGCCGCGTATCCCGAGGTCGCCACCGACTACGACCGGATCAGCCAGGCCGCATACGCCGAGGAAGAGACCTTCCTGCGCACCCTCGCCAGCGGGTCGAGCGTGCTCGACCTCGCCGTGGCCAAGACCAAGAGCGCCCAGAAGGCGGAACTGCCCGGCGACACCGCGTTCCTGCTGCACGACACCTACGGCTTCCCGATCGAGATCACCCTGGAAATGGCCGAAGAGGCCGGCCTCAGCGTCAACCGTGAGGCTTTCGACACCCTGATGGCGAAGCAGCGCGCCATGGCCAAGGCCGACGCCAAGGCCAAGAAGACCCACCTGGCCGACCTGTCGGTCTACAGCGCCTTCCGCGCACACGGCGAGACCGTGTTCACCGGCTACGACATGCTGCAGACCGAATCCAGCATTCTGGGCCTGATCGTCGACGGCGCATCAGTGAACCGTGCGGTCGCCGGCGACATCGCCGAGGTCATCCTCGCCGAGACCGCCCTCTACGCCGAATCCGGCGGCCAGGAGGCCGACGCCGGCCTCATCGTGGGCCCCGGCTACGAACTCGAGGTTCTCGACGTGCAGAAGCCCGTCAAGGGCCTGATCAGCCACAAGGTGCAGGTCACCAGCGGCGAGGTCGGTGTGGGCGACCCCGCGACCAGCGTCGTCGATCCCGACTGGCGTCGCGGCGCCCGCCAGGCGCACTCCGGCACCCACATCCTGCACGCGGCGCTGCGCCAGGTGCTCGGCCCGAACGCACACCAGTCGGGTTCGTACAACAAGGCCGGCTTCTTCCGCCTGGACTTCTCCTGGAACCAGGCCCTGTCGCCGGCGACACGCAGCGAGATCGAGGAGATCTCCAACAACGCCATCCGCGACAACCTCGAGGTGAGCACCCGCGAACTGCCGCTGGCCGAGGCCAAGGCGCTCGGCGCGATGGCGCTGTTCGGCGAGAAGTACGGCGAGACCGTGCGGGTGGTCGACATCGGCGGCCCGTGGTCGCGCGAACTCTGCGCGGGCACCCACGTGGCCTCCAGCGCTGAGATCGGCATGATCAACCTCGTCAGCGAGGCGTCGGTCGGCTCAACCAACCGCCGTGTCGAGTCGCTCGTCGGGCTCGAGGCGTTCCGCGACCTCGCCGCCGAGCGGGCCATCGTGTCCCAGCTCACCAGCAACCTCAAGACGCCGCGTGAGCAGCTTCCCGCCAAGATCATGGATCTCATGCAGAGCCTGAAGGCGGCCGAGAAGAAGATCGCCTCGTTCGAAGCCCGTGCACTCAGCGACCGGGTGCCCGCCCTCGTGGCCCAGGCCACCAGGATCGGCGACCTCACCGTGGTGGCCGAAGACCTCGGCACCCTGAACTCCGCCGACGACGTGCGGATGCTCGTCACCGGCACCCGCGAACGGCTGGGCAATGACCCCGCCGTCGTCGCCCTCGCGGCGACCGTGGCCGACAAGCCCGTCGTGATCGTGGCGACCAACGCCGCGGCTCGTGACGCCGGCCAGAAGGCCGGTGCGCTGGCCAAGCAGCTCGCCGGTATTCTCGGCGGCGGCGGCGGCGGCAAGGACGACCTGGCCCAGGGCGGCGGCACGAAGGTGGAGCTGATCCCCGAGGCACTCAGCACGCTGCGCACGCTGGTGGCCCGCTAACCCATGCGATCGGGCGTGCGGGTGGGAATCGATGTCGGCACTGTGCGGATCGGCGTTGCCCGCAGCGACTTCCACGGCATGCTCGCCACCCCGGTGGAGACCGTGCCACGGGACAAGAACGCGGCCGACCTCGGCAGGATCGCCGGGATCGTCACCGAGCTGGATGCCGTCGAAGTGATCGTCGGGTTGCCCCTGGCGCTGTCCGGGCGGCACACCGCGTCGACCGACGATGCCGTCTCCTTCGCCGAAACCCTCGCCGAGACGGTGTCGGTGCCGGTTCGGCTCGTCGACGAGCGACTGTCGACGGTGTCGGCTCAGGCCGCCCTGCGAACCGTCGGCCGCAGCACCCGCACGCAGCGTCCAGTGGTCGATCAGGTGGCCGCGACTATTATTCTGCAGCATGCGCTCGATACCGAACGTGCCTCGGGCAAACCAGCCGGCACGTCCGTTGACCTGACCGGAAGGCCGTAACCGTGGCGAAAAGTCCGCCGGAAAACCCCGACCCGAACCCTTCGGGCGGCACTGGCGACACGCCGCTGCCCTCCCGCCGGGCCCTGCGGGAAGCCCAGGCGGCCCGCGAGGCCCAGGCGGCGCAGAAGGATGCGGGCCCGGCTGCTTCTGAACCGGCAGCTTCTGAACCGGCAGCGCCGCCGGCACCTCTGTCGTATTGGACCGCACCCGTACAGCCCGACCCGGACGAGCAGCCTGCCCCAGAGGAGCCCGCCGCGGTGAGCACCAGCGACCACAATCCCTTCGCGGGGCTCGGGTTCGGCACTGCGCCCGACCCGGCCCCCGCATCCGACGGTCAGCTGACGGGTGCCCCGGATGTCCCGGCGCAGGCCGGACGCCCCGGCTCCCGCGCGAATCGACGCGCCCGGCTTGCCGACCACCCGACCCTGGTGGAGAAGAAGTCGCGCAAGGGCGGCTGGGGCTGCCTGGTCGTCATCCTCGTCCTCCTCGCTCTGATGGGCGCCGCTGCCCTGGCCCTGCAGGGGCCCATCAGCCAGCTCGTCGCCGCCACGCAGGCTCCCGAGGACTATGAGGGCTCCGGCAGCGGTGAGGTGCTCGTCATGATCCACGACGGCGACACCGGTTCCGATATCGCCAACACCCTGGTGGACCAGGATGTGGTGAAGAGCTATGACGCCTTCTACGACCTGTTGCTCGCCCAGTCGACCGACCCGGTCTTCCAGCCCGGCGCCTACCAGCTGGCCTCGCAGATGAGCGCCCAGGCCGCACTCGAGGCCCTGCAGGATCCGGACAGCCGTCAGGATCTCACCGTGGTGATCCCCGAGGGAACCGCTGCCGTCGACGTGCTCACCTCGATGTCAGAGGGTACCGACATCCCCCTCGAGGACCTGCAGGCAGCGGCCGCCGACCTGTCCGGGTTCGGGCTCCCTGCCGAGGCCACCAGCCTCGAGGGATTCCTCTTTCCGGCCACGTACACATTCCAGCCGGCGACGAGCGCCCACGACGCACTCAAGACCCTCGTCGACCGCCAGTTCGAGGCCCTCGACACTGCCGGAGTCGCCCCGGCCGATCGGTGGAAGACCATCGTGATGGCGTCGCTGATCCAGCGTGAGGCCGGTCTGAAGGACGACTACTACAAGGTCGCCCGGGTGTTCTACAACCGGCTCGACCCTGCGCAGTGGGACACCGGGCTGCTGCAGTCCGATGCCACCGTCGCCTACGGCACCGGAAAGACGCACCTGGTCACGACGACCGACGCCGAGCGGGCGGACGTAGACAACGCCTACAACACCTACGTGCATCCCGGTCTGCCGGTCGGACCGATCAGCAATCCCGGCGACCTGGCCATTGATGCGGCCCTGCACCCCGCAGACGGAACCTGGCTATTCTTCGTGACGTGGAACCTGGATACCGGAGAGACCATCTTCTCAACGACCGTGGACGAACACGACGCCGGCGTCGCCAAGTGGCTGGACTGGATGGATGAGCACCCCGAATATGGTTGATCCGACGCAAGCCTCAGTCAGCACGCCGCCGCGGCGCCGGTTGGCGGTGCTCGGTTCGCCCATCGCGCACTCACTGTCGCCGGCCCTGCACGCTGCCGCCTATCGGGTGCTCGGCCTGAACTGGGAATACACGGCGGTGCAGATCGGCGAGGGTGAGCTCGACGGCTTCGTGGACGGCCTCACCCCGGAGTGGCTGGGGCTGTCCTTGACCATGCCGCTCAAGCACGAGATCCAGCCGCGCCTGGACACCCTGGACCGTGTCGCGATCCTCACCGGAGCCGTGAACACTGTGCGGTTCGGCGACGCACCGGTGGGGGAGGGCGACGACAGCACGACGGTGACCGCGCCACGGCCGTTCTTCGGCTACAACACCGACGTAGCCGGGCTGGTGCGTGCCCTGGCCGAGGCCGGCATGGACCGGGCCACCCACGTCACCCTGCTCGGTGCCGGCGCGACCGCAGCATCCGCCCTCGTCACCGCCGCCGAACTCGGCGCCGAAACCGTGCAGATCATCGCCCGCACGCCGGGCCGAGCCGACCCGCTCCTGGACCTCGGCCGCAAGCTCGGGCTCGTCGTCGCGGTAGCGGGCCTTCCGGCCATGGCCGCCGCCGACCGCGTCAGTGACCTGGTGATCAGCACCATGCCCGGCGATGCCGCACTGCAGTACGAGTTCCCGGCGGCGTTGCGGGCCAACACCCTGCTCTTCGACGTGGGCTACGCGCCCTGGCCCACAGCCCTGGCCCGGTCCTGGGCGGCTGCCGGCGGCCGGGCCCTGTCCGGCCGCACGATGCTGCTGCACCAGGCCGTCGTGCAGATCCGGATCTTCCTGGCCAACGACCCTTTCCTGCCCCTCCCCGACGAAGAGGCCGTGCTGGAGGCCATGCGTGCCGCACTGGACGCCGCCGACGGGACGGCGCCCGGCCGCGCTGTGGAAGGATAGGGAGCATGCTTCGTTGGCTCACCGCCGGAGAGTCTCACGGCCCCGAACTCCTCGCCATTGTCGAGGGTTTGCCCGCTGGGATCCCGGTCACACTAGATGCGATCCGTCTCGACCTTGCGCGCCGCAAACTCGGCTATGGCCGGGGTGCCCGCATGAAGTTCGAACAGGACGAACTGAACATCTCCGGTGGCGTCCGCCACGGTCTCACACTCGGCGGCCCGGTGGCGCTGCGGATCGGGAACACCGAATGGCCCAAGTGGGCCGACGTGATGAGCCCGGAACCCGTTGACCCCGCCCTGCTCGCCCGCGGCCGAGGCGCCCCTCTGGTGCGCCCCCGGCCCGGCCACGCCGACCTGGTTGGGATGCAGAAATACGACTTCGACGAGGCCCGTCCGGTGCTCGAGCGCGCCAGCGCCCGGGAGACGGCCGCCCGCGTGGCCCTCGGTGCCGTCGCCCGTGCCTTCCTCGCCGGCCTCGGTATCGAGTTGGTCAGCCACACCCTGTCCATCGGCCCGGTTCGGGTGCCCGAGGGATCCGCGCTGCCCCGTCCCGGTGATGTCGACACCCTCGACGCCGACCCGCTGCGCTGCTTCGACACCGCCACCAGCGCGCTCATGGTCGCCGAGGTGGATGCTGCGCACAAGGACGGCGACACTCTCGGCGGCATCGTCGAGGTCCTCGCCTACAACCTGCCACCCGGTCTGGGTTCGTTCGTGCATTGGGACCGCCGGCTGGACTCCCAGCTCGCCGCCGCGCTGATGGGCATCCAGGCGATCAAGGGCGTCGAGGTCGGTGACGGCTTCCTCACCACCACCCGCCGCGGTTCGGACGCACACGACGAACTGGTTCAGGTCGATGACCAGATCCTGCGCGCCAGCGACAAGGCCGGCGGCACCGAGGGCGGCATGAGCACCGGAACCGTGCTGCGCGTACGGGCCGGTATGAAGCCCATCGCCACGATCCCGCGCGCGCTCCGCACCGTTGACATCACCACGAGCGAAGCCGCACCCGCTCACCACCAGCGCTCCGATGTCTGTGCGGTGCCGGCCGCCGGCGTCGTCGCCGAAGCCATGGTGGCCCTGGTCCTGGCCAACTCGGTGCTGGAGAAGTTCGGCGGTGACTCGTTGGGCGAAACCAAGCGCAACCTGGACTCCTACCTCGCCAACATTCCGGCCAACCTGCGCACCGGGGCGTCCAGCGACGCCACGCTCTAGCGTGCTGTTCCTGAGCCCGGACGCCTCTCGTCCCGCCGACGGCTGGCCGGCCGCACCCGGACCGGCGCCCGACCGGCGCGACGAGGCGTCGCCGGAGGGCGCGGAGCCGCACCGCGACGCGGATGTGCCGCTGTACCCGTTGGTGTTCATCGGGCCGATGGCGTCGGGCAAGTCCAAGATCGGTCGCCGGGTCGCGCGCACCCTGCGGGTGCCGTTCCTGGACACCGACAAACTCATCGTCACCGAACACGGCCCGATCACCGAGATCTTCGCCACTCACGGCGAGAGCCACTTCCGGGACCTCGAACGCGCGGCCGTCGCCGACGCGCTACGTCAGAAGCGGGCCGTCGTGTCGCTCGGTGGGGGAGCGGTGCTCGACCCGGCCACCCGGGCGGACCTGCGGCGCGCCACGGTGATCTCCCTGAGCACTACCGCCGAGGCTGTGCGCAACCGCACCAGGAACGCCAAACGTCCGCTTTTGGCCGACGGGCCGGACGCCTGGCAGCGCATCTACGACGAGCGCCGCCCGCTGTACGACGCGCTGGCCAGCATCCACTTCGACACGTCGACCAGGCCGGTCGACGCCATCGCCGCCGACATCGTGAAATGGGTAAGAGAACAATCGTGACCGACATGCAGCCCGAAGAGACCGGCACCACCACCATCACCGTCAGCGGTGTCGACAGCTACCCGGTCCTCATCGGGCGGGGCATCGTGGCCGATGTTGCCGAGCAGCTCGGCGACACCGTGAAGAAGGTACTCATTGTGCACACCTCGCACCTCGGCGCCCGCGCCGTGGCGCTGCGGGAGAGCCTGCTGGACCGGTACGAGGTCCTCATCGCCGAGGTCCCCGACGCCGAGCCCGCCAAACGGGTTGAGGTCGCCGCGTTCTGCTGGCAGGTGATGGGTCAGGCCGACTTCACCCGCACCGACGCCGTGATCGGATTCGGCGGCGGCGCCGTGACCGACCTGGCCGGCTTCGTGGCCGCCACCTGGCTGCGCGGCGTCAAGCTGGTGCAGATTCCCACCAGCGTGCTCGGTATGGTCGACGCCGCCGTCGGCGGTAAGAATGGCATCAACACCGCGGAGGGCAAGAACCTCGTCGGCACCTTCTACGCGCCGGCCGCCGTGGTCTGCGACCTCGACATCCTCGCCGACCTGCCCCGCAACGAGATCCTGGCCGGCTTCGCCGAGATCGTGAAGGCCGGGTTCATCCAGATCCCGGAGATCCTCGACATCGTCGAAGCGGATGTCACCCGGGTCACCGACCCGATCACGCCAGAGTTCCGCCGGGTGCTCGAGCTCTCCATCGCCATGAAGGCCCGCGTCGTCGGCGCGGATTTCAAGGAGGCGGGCCTCCGCGAAATCCTCAACTACGGGCACACTCTCGGCCACGCCGTCGAGCACGCCGAACGCTACGGCTGGCGCCACGGCGCAGCTGTCGCCGTCGGCATGATGTTCGCCGCCGAACTTGCCAGGCTCAGCGGGCGGCTCTCCGACGAGGCCGTCGACCGGCACCGCCGGATCCTGGAGTCGCTCACCCTGCCGACGACCTACCCGGTAGGCCGCTGGTCCACCCTGCTGGCCACCATGCAGCGGGACAAGAAGACCCGCAGCGGAATGTTGCGCTTCATCGTGCTCGACGACATCGGCAAGCCCACGGTGCTCGAGGGCCCGGATGCGTCGCTGCTCTTCGCGGCGTACCAGGAGATCGGCTCCTGACACCCCTTTTTCGCGGTCTGTGCCTAGAATGAAGCACCCGACCGGCCGCTCTGCGCAGGTCGCCTACGACCAGCGTTGATCGGAGGTGTTGTGAGCAGTCCGTGGACGATAACTCCTACCGATTCACCTGTGGGGACGTTTTCCCGGCAGGAAAGACTGCATGAGGCCGCCATCGGGGACCGCACCGATCTGCGCTCCGGTGCCGTGCAGGCCGGCGTGCGCCGACTCGTGCGGGAATCCTGGCAACGGTCTCTGTCACTCCGCCTGGACCCGCTGACGGCGCAGGCGGCACCAACTCTCGCCGCCGACGAGCTCAACCGGCTGAGGGCCCGCAATCCGCTGGCCGGGGTGCTGCCGGTGATCAACACCCTGTTGGTGCGGCACGCCGCCGAATTCGGGCTGATCGTGGCGGTGGCCGATGAGACCGGCCGGCTGCTCTGGATCGACGGTGACAGCTCGGTGCGCACCCGTGCCGAGGACATGCACTTCGTCGTCGGCGCCGACTGGTCTGAGGCCCGGGTCGGCACCAGCGCACCCGGCACCGCCCTGGCTCTGAACCACGGCATCCAGATCCAGCGCGCCGAACACTTCAGTCAGCTCGCCCACCCGTTCAGCTGCACCGCAGTGCCCATCCACGACCCGGTCACCGGTGCGGTGCTCGGCGTCATCGATATCACTGGGGGAGACGCCGCCGTTGCCCCGCAGACCCTGCCGCTTGTGGAGGCCGCCGTCGCGGCGCTCGAGGCGGAGTTGCGCATCCAGAGCCTCAGCGCCCCACGGCCGGCACCGGCGCGGCCTTCGGGCTTTACCGCCCCCGGCATTCTGCTGACCGTTCTGGGTACCGAACACGGCGCCCTGCACGGGGCTCCCAGCACTGATCGGCACAGCACTGATCGGCACAGCGTCGGCCTCAGTCCCCGGCACGCCGAGATCCTGCTCCTGCTCGCCTGGCACCGGCAGGGCCTGTCCGCCGACAGGCTCGCAAGCCTCCTCAGCGACGAGCAACCGCACGCCGTCGAGAACCTCCGAGCCGAGATGGTGCGGCTGCGCCGGGCGCTGGCGGTCAGCCATCCGCAGCTGCGGATCGGCTCCCGCCCATACCGTCTGGAGACCGGCGTCGACACGGATGCGGGCCGGGTCCTGCGCCTCCTCGGCCGCGGTGCCCACCGAATGGCCCTCGCCGCCTATCGCGGCACCGTGCTGCCTGGCTCCGCAGCGCCCGGCGTCACAGAGATCCGCGCAGAGGTGAGCCAGCGCCTGCGCCAGACGCTGCTCAGCGATGCCTCGGTGGAGGTGCTGCTCGACTACGCCCGCACCGAGGAGGCCGCCTGGGACTCCGAGGTATGGCGGGCCTGCCTTCAGCTGCTGCCCGCCCGGTCACCACAGCGAGCCGCAGTGGTGGCGAGCCTCGCCCGCATCGAGGCCGAGCTCAGCGCGTAGCCGACGAGCCCGGGTTCAATTCAGGACGAAGACGAGTACATACACGAAGGCGAGAGTCCCCACCAGCCACACGCTGACCACCAACGAGATGGAGCGAGGCGCGAGCCGGCGGTGCAGGACGGCCGCGAGCAGAAAGATTGCTGACAGCACGATCTCGAGCGTCCAATAGACCGGGCTGGTGGTGTCTGTGATGGTGTTGAGTGCCCAGATGCCCTCGCCCAGCAGAACAGCGCTCAGCGGCGTGACCGCCAGCGCACCCCACAGTGGAGGGGCGTAGCGTGCGAGGCCGGCGGCAACGCCCAGCAGCGGTCCGGTGACGACGCCCACCAAGGTCCAGATCGAGGTGAACGGATCGCCGTCATCGAACCCTCGCCACTCGGATACGACGCTGTAGGACTCGACGAGAAGCTGGAAGACCACGATGCCGAGGACTCCCGCAAGCAACGGCCGGGCACGGCCGAGCCAGACGATCAGGAAGGCGAACATCGTCCAGCCGCCGGCGGAGTTGCCCAGCGAATTGACCCAGGGCGGCAGGTACTGCTGGGCGACACTGGTCAGCCCGCCGATCAGCACCGCTCCGCCGACCGCCACGACCGTCGCCCGCACCGCCGACGACCGGGTATCGGCGTGCCACCAGCCGCTGCGCGCGGGCGGCGGCTCGACGACGCGAGTACTTTCCAGGGTTTCCATGTCGTCCACGCTAGGCAAGCCGGTCCGGCCGGGCATCCACCCAGAGACTGACCGGGGAATACCGGAGGATGACCTCGGTCGGGCCACCGGGCCGGGAGGCCACCGCAATGTTTCGCAACCTCCGTGTTCCTAGGCTCACCCCATGGACCGCGAGAACGCGGACTCCATCGACAGAGCCGTCGAACAAGGAGTGAAATGACCGTTTACGCCGCCCCAGGCACACCGGATGCGAAAGTCACCTTCAAGCCCCGCTACGAGAACTGGATCGGAGGCGAATGGGTGCCGCCGGTGAAGGGCCAATACTTCGAAGACATCTCCCCGGTCAACGGCAAACCGTTCACCGAGGTCGCCCGCAGTACCCACGAAGACATCGACCTGGCCCTCGACGCCGCCCACAAGGCCGCACCGGCCTGGGGCAAGACCACGGCCACGCACCGCGCCGCCGTGCTCAACAAGATCGCGGATGTCATCGACGCGAACCGCGAACTGCTCGCGGTTGCCGAGACCTGGGACAACGGCAAGCCCATCCGGGAGCCGCTGAACGCCGACCTGCCACTGGCTGCCGACCACTTCAGGTACTTCGCCTCCGCCATCCGCGCCCAGGACGGCGACCACGCCGAGCTCGACAACGACACCATGTCGTACCAGTTCCACGAACCGCTGGGCGTGGTCGGCCAGATCATCCCGTGGAACTTCCCGATCCTGATGGCGGTGTGGAAGCTGGCACAGGCTCTCGCTGCTGGGAACGCGGTCGTGCTCAAGCCCGCGGAGCAGACCCCCGCATCGATCCTGGTGCTGATCGAACTGATCGGCGACATCCTGCCTCCTGGGGTGCTCAACATCGTCAACGGCTTCGGCATCGAAGCGGGCAAGCCGCTCGCATCCTCGAACCGTATCCGCAAGATCGCGTTCACCGGCGAGACCACGACGGGACGGCTGATCCTGCAGTACGCCAGCGCCAACATCATCCCGTCCACCGTTGAGCTGGGCGGCAAGAGCGCCAACATCTTCTTTGACGATGTGGCGCAGAAGGACGACAGCTACTACGACAAGGCACAGGAAGGTTTTGTGCTGTTCGCCTTCAACCAGGGCGAGGTGTGCACCTGCCCCAGCCGCGCGCTGTTGCACAAGCCCATCTACGACAGCTTCCTCGGCGGCGCCATCGAGCGCACCAAGCTGGCCAAGCAGGGCAACCCGCTCGACACCGACACCCAGGTGGGCGCCCAGGCCAGCAATGACCAGCTCGAGAAGATCCTCTCGTACATCGATATCGGGAAGAAGGAGGGCGCCAAGCTCCTGCTCGGCGGCGAGCAGGCCGACCTCGGAGGGGACCTCAGCGGCGGCTACTACGTGCAGCCGACCATCTTCGAGGGCCAGAACAAGATGCGCATCTTCCAGGAGGAGATCTTCGGACCCGTCGTGGCGGTGACCAGCTTCGACGACTACGACGACGCCATCTCGATCGCCAACGACACCCTGTACGGCCTCGGGGCCGGGGTGTGGTCGCGGAACGGCACCACGGCCTACCGCGCGGGGCGGGACCTGCACGCCGGGCGCGTGTGGGTGAACAACTACCACAACTACCCGGCTGGAGCCGCTTTCGGCGGCTACAAGAGCTCGGGTATCGGCCGGGAGAACAACAAGCTGGCGCTCGGCCACTACCAGCAGACCAAGAACCTGCTGGTGTCGTACTCCGAAGACGCGTTGGGCTTCTTCTAACCGCGAACAGGAGGTGCCGGTCGGGGCGGTTACCCGAAAACTGCCCCGGCCGGCACCGCCCCCCCCACAAACGCCCGTAGCGCTCCACCCGCAGTTGGAGGAACCCATGACCGACCTCATCACGCCAGTCCCGGATGCGCCCGTCGCGCCCGCGGTCGAAGCGTCCATCACCATCCCGGGGGAGACCCGGTCCAGGGTGGCGCTGGCGCAGGCCACCGTCGACCTGTTGCGAAGCCTCTGGGAGGAGCACGGGCCGCTGATGTTCCATCAGTCCGGCGGCTGCTGCGACGGCAGTTCGCCGATGTGCTTTCCGGCGGGGGAGTTCATCACCTCCAACCAAGACGTGCTGCTCGGCCGGCTCGACATCGCGCCGGCGGGAGAGCCCGAACAGGTGATCGACTTCTGGATCTCCGCCGAACAGTTCGAGTACTGGAGTCACACCGCCCTGCTCATCGACACCGTCAAGGGTCGCGGCGGTGGCTTCTCGGCCGAGGCTCCACGCGGCGTGCGCTTCATCATCCGCTCGGAGTTGATGGATTCGTTCACCGGGTAGGGATCAAAGTCGGCGACGTCGGAGTGCCGGGGGTCAGACGAAGGTGCGCAGTGCCCGCTGGTAACCGTCACTGTCCTCTCTGGTCGTGTTGGTCAGGAGAAGGCCGGTCCGGCCGACTGTTCGCGTGAACTCGCCCCGGCAGGGGATGCTGACGATCTTCGTCAGGCCCGCCTGCCAGGCGCGGATGAGCCCGGGGAGGCTGCGCCGCTCGGGGCTGTCCTCAAGTTTGGCCGGCAATGCCATTAGCTGGGTGTGTGCGGCCGCGTCCGACCACGTTCGGTACGACGCGCTGTTGAATGCCGTATCGCCAAAAAGGTCGCGCCAGTTCGGGCCGACGATGCGGTGGAGAAGGTCGGCCCGCTCGGTCGATCCGACGACGGTGCGCTGAATCTCCTCGAACACCCCCGGGTCCCTTTCCTCACCCGCATGCGCTGCGGCGGCGTCCCAGACGCGTGGCCAGGCCTCCGCCCAGGCCGCGCGAGTTTCGGCATCGACCGCGGAATCGCGAACCACCGGGGGCGTTTCCGACAGCAGCGGCGGGAGATCATCCCCGCCAGGCTGCAGCTGGTGTGCCTCTCTGACCCAGAGCAGTTCCAGAAGCGAACCAGGTTGATCGTCGACGGTGATGACCATGTCGTGTGGCCACGGCTCGCCCGGTATCGGTTCGCTTGATCGCATGCGTGCCCTCGGATCCTGGACGTGGTTGACGGGTCAGTTCGGGTTGTGCTGCATGACCGACAGCGACCCGTGGCCAGGCGCGATGACACACTTGGCGGCGTACAGCGGCACTCCGCTGTGGTCGGCAGTCTGGGTGAGGATGAGGACCGCCGCTGACGGATCGATGTTCAGCAGCTTCGCCCGCGTGGGGCCGGCGTCGGTGGCGACGATCTGGCACACACCGTTGGTGAAGACGTGACCGTTGGCCTGCATGGAGGCGAGAAGGGTTCGTGGTTGAGCGGCGAGCTCCGCGAGTTCGGAGGCGATCCGCGCGCTCACATCACTGAGGTAGCGCCCAGCGGGGAGATGTTCCTGAACCGTTGCAACGGGACGCCCATCGTGCAGCAAGACGCTCTCGCGGATCCAGGCGTTCGCAGCCGGGTCGAGCGCGAGCCGGTGGGACACGAAGTCGGTAGCCCCTTCGAGCTCGAAGCGCACCGGCTGCACGGTAATCGTCATGTTCGGGTCGGCGAGGGCGATCTCGAACGGCCGTAGCTGCTCGAGTCCGCCGTGCGGGATGGACTCGGTGACGAACCGCCCGACACCGCGCCGGGTGACCAGCAACCCGTCTTCCTCGAGGAGCATCAGCGCCTCGCGCACCGGAGTGCGGCTCACCCCGAGCGTTGCCGAGAGTTCGATTTCCCGTGGCAGCATCTCGCCGAGCCTGAACACGCCAGAGCGGATGCCTTCAGCCAGCCGCGTGTAGACCGCAACTCGAATGGGCTGGCCGACGGCGAGCTGGAGCTGCTGCTGCAGGAACGTGTGGGATTCCAGACTGGTCGTCACGAGACCTCCTTGTGTGCCCGACGCTATCACGTTCGACATGTGCCCGCAGAGGTATAACCTCATACTGCAAGCACTGCAATCTAGACAATGGAGTCCCCATGAGTACACCCACCACGACCAGCACGCCCCACATCGATCCGAAGGGGGTGGACATTGCCGAGACGATCCTGCTTCCCGGCGACCCGCTGCGAGCCAAGTTCATCGCCGAGACCTACCTCGACGACATCCGTTGTTTCAACGAGGTTCGCAACATGCTGGGTTTCACCGGCACCTACCGCGGGCGCCCCGTGTCCGTCATGGGCACGGGAATGGGCATTCCCTCAATCTCGCTCTACAGCTACGAGCTGATCCACCACTTCGGCGTCAAGAACCTGATCCGGGTGGGTAGCTGCGGCGCCATGCAGGAAGGCATGGAGCTCTACGACGTGGTCATCGCGCAGGGCGCCTCGACCGACTCCAACTACCTGCACCAGTTCAACCTGCCCGGTCAGTGGGCACCACTGTCGTCGTACAGGCTGCTGGAGCAGGCCAAGCGGGCCGCCGACGAGCGCGGCCAACGCACCCACGTTGGCAACGTTCTTTCATCCGACGTGTTCTACGGCGCGGACTCCGACGCCATGGGCAAGTGGATGAAGATGGGCATTCTGGCCGTTGAGATGGAGTCGGCGGGTCTGTTCGCCAACGCCGCGGCCGCGGGCGTCGATGCGTTGGGCATCTTCACCGTCAGCGACCACATCCTCACTCACGCCAAGACCACCCCGGAGGAACGGCAGACCGCCTTCACCTCCATGATCGAGATCGCGCTGGAACTCGCCTGATGAGCACCGCAACCCGCCCCTCCGTTCTCACCCAGGCCATCAAGCCGAGCCGGGCCATCCCCATCCTGCTGATCCTCTTCGTGTTCTCGCTGGTGCTGGACAACGGCTTCAAATTCATGTCGCCGGCGTTGGCGGATAGTCTCAACCTTCCGGTCACCACCGTCAGCCTGCAGGCCACTCTGGCCGGCATCCTGATCGGTATCGGCGCCGTGGTCTACGCCGCGCTGGCCGACTCGATCAGCATCCGCAAACTCATCATCTTCGCGATCATCTTGATGACCGTCGGGTCGCTCGTCGGCTTCGTCTTCCAGGGCAACTTCTCGATGATCCTGGTCGGTCGGCTGATTCAGAGCGCCGGCCTGGCGGCCGCCGAGACGCTCTACGTGATCTACGTGACCAAGCACTTCAGGGGCGACGAGCAGAAGAAGTATCTGGGCTTCAGCACCGCGGCCTTCCAGTTGTCGCTGCTGATCGGTACCGTTGGAAGTGGCTTCATCGCCACCTACATCGGCTGGGCTGCCTTCTTCCTGGTCGCACTGCTTTCGCTGCTTGCCATCCCTGTCGTGTTGCGCACGGTGCCCAAGGAGGCGACGGGCGGCGGCCATGTGGACGTATTCGGCCTGTTCCTGATCGCGGTCTTCGCCACCGGCCTGATCATGTTCATGCAGAACTTCAACCTGTGGTACCTGTTGCCGGTTGTTGCCGGGCTGGCTCTCTTCATCTGGCACATCCGTACCCACGACAACGCCGTGATCACCAGCGCATTCTTCGCCAACGCTCAGTACTCACTCATGATCATCGTGGTGTTCATCACCTACTCCGTACAGCTGGGCTACACCTTCCTGTTCTCGTTCCTGATCTCCGACGTCTACGGCTACAACCTCGGCGAAGTCGCCCTGCTGCTGATCCCCGGCTACGTCGCCGCCGTGATTGTGGGCACTCTTACCGGCAAGATCGCCAAGTACCTCTCCTCAAAGCAAGCCATCACCATCGCGCTCGTCGCGATCGTCGTGTCACTGCTGATCCCGGCCCTGCTGGTGGATAAGGGAGTCTGGATCTTCGTGATCTCGATGAGCCTGTTCCCGATGGCCTTTGCGCTGATGTACGGCCCGCTCGTGTCGACTGCCATTGAGCGTGTGCCGGTCGCAAACTCCGGTATCGCCATTGGCTTCTACAACCTCACCATCAACATTGCCGTTCCGGTCGGCATCGCCTACACCGCAACGCTGATGAAGCTGCAGCCCAACCTGTTGGGCGGCATCACCGACGGCGCCCAGGCCTCCTCCTACGGATCGGTGTTGTTGATCCTCACGGGAGTCGCTGCCCTCGGCCTCGTGCTGTACCGCGTCTTCATCGTCTTCATCGAGCGCCAGGGCTCCGAGGTGGCCGCGGCGCGGAAGGCTGTGGCGGACTAGGACGTCCGGTGCGGGTCTCGAAGGAGATTTCCGAATACGGAAGGTGCTCGCGTGCCAGCACGGCAGTCAGGATGCGATCGCCGAGGTCCGCGCCAACCGAATAGACGTGGGCCCGGTGGCGGGGGAACAGCCATCGGGTCCACGTCTGCGCCGTGCATGAGCCCAACCTGGTCAGGTGCCCCAGACAGCGGGGAAATGTTGCCTGACCTGTGGGAGTCTTGGCAAATGGGGGATTCTGGATCGGCTGGGTGTCAGTTCGCACTGCGCGGTGCGTGCGTGTGAGCGTGCGGGGCTCGGTCGGATCGATGATGACCGCCACGCTGGTGTCGCGAGCGCTGGGTTTTGTGAAGGCAATTCTCCTGGTGGCTGCCATCGGCGGAACCAGCGCCGGCGTCGGCGGGCAGACCTTCGAGATCGCCAACTCGGCTCCCACCTATCTGTTCGCCCTGATCGCCGGGGGAGTGCTCGGCGCCGTGCTCGTTCCGCAGATCGTCCGGAACCTGAACGCCGGCTCGGTCGGGCAGGACAATACCGACCGGCTCCTGACCATTGTTCTGGTCGGTTCAGCCGTGGCCACGGTCGTCCTTACCCTGTGCGCCCCGGGCATCGTCTGGCTCTACGCGACGACCTGGTCGCCGGAATGGCGAGGACTGGCAACGTCGATGGCGTACTGGTGCCTGCCTCAGATCTTCTTCCTTATCGCCTTCGCCGTTCTGTCGCAGGTCCTCAACGCGCGGGGAGTATTCGGTGCCCCGGCCTGGGCGCCCGCGATCTCGAACCTAGTGGGGATCGGGGGGATCCTGGTGTTCCTCCTCGTTCTGCCGTCCGGATTGGGGGACGTCGGCACGTGGAGTCCATCGATGATCGCGGTCCTCAGCGGTTCCGCCACCCTCGCCATCGCCGTCCAAAGCCTCCTTCTCGCGGTCCCCCTTCGCACCATGGGGTTTCGGCTGCGCCTGCGCTGGGGTGTCAGCGGTCTGGGGCAGATGTCGGCCGTGGCCGGCTGGACGCTCCTGGGCGTGGTTGCCGGCCAGGTCACCTACCTGGTCACCGCCAACGTCGCCAACAACGCCGGCGAGACGCTGCATCGACTGGGCATCGATGGGCCGAGCCTGAACTCGCTGTCACTCGCATACCTCCTGATGCTGCTGCCGCATGGAATCGTCACGGTGTCCCTGACCACCGCTCTGTACACCCGGATGAGCGGGTATGCCGCCCGCCACGACTTCACTGCGACCGAGTCACTCTCGAGCCTGGCCACGAAGCCTGTCGCCTATGTCGCGATCGCCGCGAGCGCCGCGTTCGCCGCGCTGGGACCGCTCATCACCACGGTGCTGTTCGGCAACCCGAGCATCGGACAGGTGCTGCAGGTCCTCTCGATCGGGCTCGTCGGCTTCAGCCAGGCCTACGTGCTCAACCGAACCTCCTTCGCTCTCCAGGACGCCCGCGGCCCGTTCCTCACTCAGCTCGTCATCGCGGTGCTCTCTGCGGCGGGGGCCGCCGCATCCGCGCTGATGCTGCCGCCGACTCTCACCGTGATCGGTATCGCGGCGGGCGTCACTCTCGCCAACTTTGCCGGCTGGTTCACTGCATATCGGGCGCTACAACGAACCTTTCGGCGTCTCGGCCACGTACCCGTGCGGGGACACCGCGCGTCTCTCGGCTACGTCCGGCTGCTCGGCGCGGGGCTCGCGAGTTTCATGGTCGGGTGGACGGCGGTGGCATTCATCGGGATTCCGTCTGATTTCGGTGGCAAAGTCCTCCTCCTGGGCGCCGCCGGAGCGGCATCTCTGGGGGTGTTCATCGTGGTCGGTTACGTTTTTGGCGATCGAACCGTGAGCGAACTGCGTCGCCCGTCCGGGCGGATGGGTCGATGACTATCCCCGGTGAATCCGTGACGGTTCGCGCTTACGCCCCTGAAGACGCGCCGAGCACTCTCGCCGTCTTTCTGGACGCCGTGACAACAACGGCGTCCCAGCACTACTCGCCCGAACAGATTGCCGCATGGTCCGCGCCCGGGGAGCGCGATGTCGAAAAATGGAACCTTGCCAGGGCCGGGCGAGGAACGGTGGTTGCGGTAGTCGAAGGAGACGTGGCCGGGTTCTCCGACGTCAACGCTGACGGATACATCGACATGATGTTCGTGTCACCTCGGTTCGGCCGACGAGGCGTTGCGAGTGCCCTGCTGGGTGCGATCGAACGCAGAGCGAAATCGCTGAACGCGGCCACGTTGTGGACTAACGCGAGCATCACCGCCCGTCCCTTTTTCGAGCAGCACGGATTCGTCGTCGAGGCGAAGCAGCATCCAGTCAGCCGAGGTGTGCGGATGACCAACTACCGGATGGCCAAACAGCTGTCCTAGCTCTCGACCCGGCCGGGCCTAGGCTGGGTCCATGCGCACAGTCCTCGTTTTGAACGGCCCGAATCTCGGACGCCTCGGCAGCCGGGAGCCTGACGTCTACGGCTCAGCCGACCTCGACGACCTATGGACGCTTCTCACCGATTCCGCACCGGAGGACGTCACCGTTGATGTGCGTCAGACCGACGACGAGGCCGAACTCATCCACTGGCTCTACGAAGCCGTGGACACGACAACACCGGTGGTGCTCAACCCGGCCGCGTTCACGCACTACAGCTACGCGCTGCGCGACGCCGCGGCCCTCGTCACCAAGGCCGGTATCCCGCTCGTCGAGGTCCACATCTCCAACCCGCACGCCCGCGAGACCTTCCGCCACACCAGTGTGGTCAGCGCCGTGGCCACCGGAGTCATCGCCGGATTCGGCTTCGACTCCTACCGCCTGGCCCTCGACCACATCGTGCGCCTGGGCTGACCTCCTCCCGAGCGCCTGGGCGCACGGAATCGATCCGCCGCGGCGTGTCGGCTACACTCGTCTGAGACCTTTGGTCGCGCACCTTCCCAATTGAATCGAACGGAACACCTCTTCATGGCATCTACCGCCGACATTAGAAATGGCGTCGTCCTCAACATCGACAAGCAGCTGTGGGCCGTCATCGAATTTCAGCACGTCAAGCCCGGCAAGGGTGGCGCGTTCGTGCGCACCAAGCTGAAGAACGTCGTCACGGGCAAGACCGTCGACCGCACCTTCAACGCCGGCGCCAAGATCGAGACCGAGAACGTCGACCGTCGCGACTTCCAGTACCTTTACGCGGATGGCGAATCGTACGTCTTCATGGACGTCTCGGACTACGACCAGCTCACGGTATCCGCCGCCGTCGTGGGCGATGCCGCCAACTTCATGCTCGAGAACCAGGCCGTGACCGTCGCTCTGCACGACGGCAACCCGCTCTACGTCGAACTGCCGGCATCCGTCGTGCTTGAAATCACCTACACCGAGCCGGGCCTGCAGGGCGACCGCTCCACCGGCGGCACCAAGCCCGCGACCGTCGAGACCGGCTACCAGATCCAGGTGCCGCTGTTCCTCGAGCAGGGCACCAAGGTCAAGGTTGACACCCGCAACGGTGACTACCTCGGCCGCGTCAACTAGTGAGCGCCCGCACCAAGGCGCGCAAGCGCGCCATCGATATCCTGTACGCCGCCGACATCCGTCAGACCACGATCCCGCAGTCGCTGGCCATGGAGGCCGAGCGCGCCGCCAACGAACCGGCCCGCATGGTGTCCTGGCTCTACGCCCGGGACATCGTGGACGGCGTCGTCGACCACCGCGAGGAGATCGACGAATTGATCGAGACGTACTCGCAGGGCTGGACGCTCTCGCGGATGCCCACGATCGACCGGGCCATCCTGCGCATCGGCATTTGGGAGATCCTGTACAACGACGCCGTGCCGCACGCCGTCGCGATCGACGAGGCCGTCGAGGCCGCCAAGGTGCTCTCGACCGATGACTCGGCCGGGTTCGTCAATGGACTTCTCGGGCGCATCGCCCAGACGGCGCCATCCGCCTAAGCCGACCGCATCGTCGGCTTGAGCAGCACGTAGTACCGGTCCCGGGCGCATCGCTCGGGACCGGATTCACGAGGGGGAGAACATGACGGAACGCACCGACGGGACCACCGACGCAAACACTGGCGAGTACCCCGCCGGTAACCCGGAAGACCAGCCGGCGGCGCCTGCGCCGTACAAGGCTCCGCCCTCCATCGCGCCCACCACCCCGTACGCCGGACCCGTTGCGCCGCGCACGAACACCCTCGCGATCGTGGCGTTGGTGACCGGATTCTGCTGCAACATCGCAGCCGTGATCACCGGGCACATCGCGCTCAGCCAGATCAAGCGCACCGGCGAGGCCGGCAAGGGTCTCGCCATCGCCGGGCTCGTACTCGGTTACGCGAGCATCGGCCTCACGGCGGTCCTGCTCGTGGTGCTCGTGTTCTTCACGGCGGCGATGGGTGCGTTCGTCACCGCTGTCGCCGGCGCCACCTCGTCGGTGACATCCGAGTCGACCTCGGGGCCGACCGGTCAGATCGGTGCCGCCTATTTCGACGAGGGTTACCTCCTCGTCGGCACCGGAAGCACTGTGGTCGACCTGTACATCGATCCGATGTGCCCGTACTGCGGCCAGTTCGACATCGCCAACGGTGACACCCTGGCTGCCCTGGTCGAGGACGGCAGCATCACCCTGCGACTGCACTCGCTGACCTTCCTCGACGAAGCCTCGCAGGGCAGCGAGTACTCCACGCGGGCGTCCGCCGCGCTGACCTGCGAAGCCTCGATCAACCCCGAGTCCACCCTCGACTACCTGGCCGCGCTGTTCGCGAATCAGCCGACCGAGGGCACCACCGGCCTCAGCGACGATGAACTCGTGGCGTTGTCCGACGGCGCCTCGTCCATCGCCGAGTGCGTCACGGGCGAGCAGTATCACGCCTGGTCGCAGCAGAACACGGATGCCGCGCTGACCGGCCCGATCCCCGGCGCCGAGATCGCGTCGATCCAGGGCACGCCCACCGTCCTGATCGACGGAGTTCAGTACGACGGCCCGATCGGCGACCCGCAGGCTCTCGCCGACGCCATCCTGGGCGTCACCAGCTAGCCTGCCGTTCAGGTGGCCAGGGTTATGCTCGGAACCATACCGGCGATCGACGCCCAGAGCTTCACGTCGTCGGCGGGCTGGGGCCGATAGGGCGTCCCCGATTTGTCGCGGCACTCCAACGAGATCTGCGCCTCCAGGGCCACGCCGATCGCGTAGGTCCGGGACCCGCGCAGCTGGAGGGTCACCGAGAGGTCGGTGAAAGCATGCCGTTGTGAACTGATCGCCGAACCACCCTTGCCGCTCTCGTCGAAAGCAAAGAGGGTCCGAGAGCCGAACGGGCTCAGCAGCTCCCAGGCCCCGGTGATCGGGTCGATCTCCCAACCGGCGACATACGCGGTGCCCCGGTACGAGAAGGCCGCGAACCCGATCGGTCCGGCCGGCAGGAACCACCACCGGCTCTCGGCGACCAGGTCTACCGAGGCCGTGACCGTCACCGACGAGAGGCTGGCCCGGGGCACGAGCGTCACCCCGGTTCCGGCGAATCCGATGTCACCGGAGTCCATCGCGGAGACGTTCACCCAGCTGAACAGTCGTCCGGTCTTCTCCGACGCGTCGCTGCCATCCGGCTGCCCGTCGCGGCCGTTCGCCCACCGATACCGAAAGCGATGATCGTCGGGGGCCGGTGAACTCCAATAGGTGCGATAGTCGGCGTCGGCAGGGATGTAGAGGTTATCCGGCCAGGTGACGACGAAGGGCGCACGCGCACGGAAATAGTTCGCGAACAGGGCCTCACGATATTTCTTCACGCCGACGAGGGTGCGGACCGCGTCGCCCGTGGTGAGCTCGATCTCATCGTGCACGGCCTCGATCTCGCGTCGCCGCACGAAGCTGATGGGTCCGGCCGGCGCGCCGACCTCCGAGTCGACGTTCGAGGGTTCCCGCGACTCGGACCTGGCCGTCGATGCATGCCCGGTGGCTTCGCGCCGGTTCTGACGGTGGGTGCCGGCAGGTTCAGGCTCGGCGGTTGGGACGTCAGCGGCTGCGTCCACCATCGGGTCGACGGGTACATCGTTCGCCGGGTCGTCAGCCGGAACCGGACGCTGGTCGTCGGGTGGGTCACCGTGCCGGTCCTGAGGACGGTCGTTGTCAGCGGGGCTCATCAGATCACCTCCTGGCGCCACGGGCGCGCTGCATCGCAGATCGCGGAGTTGTGTCGCAAGGCAGGGTAGTCACCCCGAGGTGGTTGCGCGAGGTCTGCGACGCATCGAGACATCCGCTTCAACGAGCGCGGGCTTGTGGGCCTTAGAACGGTGGGTTCTCGGGTGCCGGTGGGGTCGGCTTCCGACTCGGCCGCTGCCGGGGCATCAGGTAACTCTCGTCGGCGGGCCGCCTCCGGGTCTTGGGCCCGGCGACCGGTGGTCGGGGTCGGGGTGGTCCCATCGGGTTGGCGGGGTCGGTGCGGTAGCTGCGTTTGCCGGGCGAGGTCCAGTGCAGGATCCCACCGGGTTCTTGCGTGACTCGCCACTGGCTGAGGTGTTTGAGTCGGTGGTGGGGTTCGCAAAGGTGGGCAAGGTTGTCGCAGTCGGTGTTACCGCCGCCAGCCCAGGGGTCGGTGTGATCGACGTCGCTGGTCACCGCGGGTCGGGAACAGCCCGGGAACCGGCAGGTTTCATCGCGCACCCGCAGGTATTTCTTCATGGCCTTGGTGTTCTTGTGCTGGGTTTTGCCCAGCGAGAGCACCACCCCGGTCTCCGGGTGGGTCAGCAGCCGGGTGAAGCTCGGTGCGTGCCCGGCGATCTCCCTTGCGGCCTCGGGAGAGATGGGCCCGTAGCCTTCGAGGGTGCCGGGTTCCTCGTCCAAGCCCAGCAGGGTCAGCACGGGCACGGTGACCATGACCGTGCCGCGGATGCCACCACCCATCCCGTCGGGCGTGATTCCGTCCAGCAGCAGGGCGGCGGTGATGTCGGCGCGGAGCTGGTCGAGGGTGCGGGTCGGGGAGTCGTCGGCCGGGTCCTGCGCGATGCCGAAGGCCGCACCGTTGCTGCTGGCGTCATCCGTTTGGTCGGCCGGGCTCGGGTCGCCGAGGTGCTTGAGCTTCACGGCGATCGTGTTGATCCGGTCGTAGGCGGCCTTGGTGTCGTGGGCGGTGCCGTACCAGTGCAACCAGCCCATC